>JAAXJD010000134.1 GCA_012270005.1 Flavobacterium sp.
CGGTTGATGTCCGTGACAAACTGAAAGCCTTTTACCAGCCTTCGATTGGCGTACAGCTGAATCTGTTTAAAGGAAATGTTCTTAACGCGTGCCTTGGTTTTCTGTTTCAGGGTTTTCCAGGCGCTGCTGCCTATTTTGTGCACTTTTGGGGTAATGCCGTCTTTACCGTTGTATTTAGATATTTTGTGCAGTGAGTGTATGCTTACATACACAATGTCGTTATCGGCATAAACCAGCTTTATGGCTTCCTGTAGCTTGCCGTCTACCTCAATTTTTTGCAGCCCGCCAAACTTCCCTATACCATGGTCTATGTGTGTTACATAATCGCCCACGCTAAGCGAGGTAAGGTCTTTTATGGTAATCGCCTGTTTTTTGCTGTACCCGTTCTTTATGCTGAATTTATGGTAACGCTCAAAGATTTGGTGGTCTGTATAGCAGGCTATTTTATTTTCTTCGTCTACAAAGCCCTCAAATATGGGGAAAACAATGGTTTTGTACTGTTTGAGAATGTCTTTTTGGTTAGCGCTTTCCAGGCTCTCAAAAATATCCTGGAAACGCTTCGCCTGAGCCTCGTTGCTACACAGTATATAGTTTTTGTAACCGTTGTTCTGGTTAATGCTAAGGTCGTTCAGCAGCATGTCGAACTGCTTATTAAACGATGGCTGGGGCCGGGTACGGAACTCAAAGGTTTCCTTGGCCTTAAACACCGCTTTGCTGCCTATTTCGGCTATGGTAAAATCAAGTGCCTTTTTAATAAAAGCCTCCTGGTTTACAAAAAGTTCCTCGGGTGTGGCGTGTTTTATATCGGTGCTGAGTTTGCTAAACGCGTCGGTAGCGCGCTCAAAGAGGTTGTCGAGCCTGTAAAACAATGCTTCTGTATTTTCAAGCAGCAGCACAGTGTTAGGGCTTATATATTCAAGGAAACTCTCGCGCTTTTCATTTACCAGCTTGTTTTCCACATTAGGGATAACGGTAATTTTTTTCTTTTTTTCTACCGAAAGTTGCGTAGCTACGTCAAACGTACGGATGCTTTCTACCTCGTTTCCAAAAAACTCTATACGGTAGGGGTTATCGTTACTAAACGAAAACACGTCGAGTATACCACCGCGAACGCTAAACTCGCCCGGTTCGGCTACAAAATCTACGCGGCGAAACTCGTACTCAAACAGCACTTCGTTTATAAAGTCGATGCTCACCTGGTCGCCTACGGTTATTTTAAGCGTGTTTTTATCGAGTTGCTGGCGTGTAACCACCTTTTCGAATATCGCGTCGGGGTACGATACAATGATTGCCGGCTTCTTGCGCGAATTAATGCGGTTAAGCACCTCGGCGCGCAGCAGTACGGCAGCATTGTCGGTTTCCTCAATCTGGTACGGGCGGCGGTAAGAGCCGGGGTAAAACAGCACATCGTCCTGGCCTACAAGTGCCTCCAGGTCGTTAAGGTAATAGGCGGCCTCCTCCTTGTCTTTTAAAATAAGCAGGAACGGCAGTTCGGTTTCGCGAAACAGCGGATCGGTTACAAAAGATAACGATGAGCCTACTAACCCTTTAATCAGTACTTTGTTGCCGGGTTGCTGTAATGATTTGGCTATCTCCTTTATTTTTCCCGACTCGCGGTACTTACTTATGATTTCGTTTTTCAAGGCGTATTTCTTTGTTTCATAAATGCCCCATGCCCCGGTGGCCTTTGCGGTGTGGGGGTTAAGGGTTGTGCCTGTGGCGGCGTATTCATGGCGTCAGGGTTTGCCAGCCTGGTGGTGTCCATGGCACGCAGCATCTCCTGTTCGCCCTCCTCCTTAGGTATTTCGCTAATGCGTATAATTTCGTCTACCTGGTTTTGGGTAGCGGTAAGTTCGCGCGTTATGCTCCCTATAAGGCTTATGATTTTTTTATCGGGTATGGTTTCTATGTTCATGTACGTGTAAATCATCTGGATGTTAGTAATCACCACATCCAGGCGGGCACGCACCTGAGGTTTGTTTAAAAAAGCGGGAATGTTATTTTTAAGCACTTCGGCTTTTGTTACCAGTACATTGGCTTTGCGCCTAAAAGCCTCCAGTGTGCTGGTAGGTTTTTGCTGCAGCTCGTTGTTAAACTGTTCCCACTCGTTCCATCCGGCCAGTTGCTGGGCGGCTTTGGCCGTGGGCTGAGGTACATCAAAGTGCCAGTTACGGCTTATTACTTTTAGTATAGAGTCGTTTACCTGCTCGGCGCGTTTGGTTTCGGCAAGGCGTTGCTGTTCATCGTCTTTGCACGAAAAAACCAACAGGGACAGGCATGCAAACGCTAAAATTTTCAAGTAGTTCATAGATATAATATTGCTACGCAAAAATACAAATCCCTAGCCAAAGTTTTTCATAAATAAATTAGAGTTGCTTAGTTTCTGAGCTGCTTAGCGGCTGAGATTTTTCGCGGCTGTCTTTACTCCGTTAGTTCGGGCAAGCCCTTGTGTGCGAGCGGAGGTACGACCGCGGCCATCTTTTTAAGTTGTTCTTTTGCCTTGACGCAAAAGAACCAAAAAGTCAAGGCTGTAACTTCTTATGCTACAAAATAGCGGTTTCAGCTAAACGATTTGAACTCGCTTCGCTCAAACAGCAAATCGTTCTTAACGCTTCAGCCGCTATTTTGCTTAACGCAACGAAGTTTTAGGCCGTAGCTTCACCACGTTGTTCCCATGCGGTTAGTCATGGCGAGCGGAGGTACGAGCGCGGCCATCTTTGCAGTTGTTAGAATTTTTTTTGTAGGTTTATGGAAACCAAAAGCCAGTTAAACGAGCAGCAAATTTTTCATAAATAAATTAGGGGGATTTGTATCTTTAACGGTAATCAAATAAGCAAAATATGCCAATAATGTCTGACGAGAATAGTATTGATGTTAATTTTTTTCCAAAAGGTAATCCCAATCTGTTCAAGTATTTTGACCTTTTGAAGTTTGTGTCATTGATTCAAAAGAGGGCAATTTTCTTCTGTCGTTTAGATAAATTTGAAGATAAATTAGAAGGAACTTTGACCAATTCGACTCTAAGATCTTATGAGAAGTGGTGTGAATATCTTGTAAGTTCTGGAAAAATTGATGGGCTCTCTGAAGACAAGAAGTCTAGGTTAATTAAAGAACAAGTAGATGCACATAATAGACATAAAAGTGTAACGTGTATCGATTGTTGGAATAAGGGTGAGTCCGAATCCTACGCACTTTGGAAAATTTACTCTGGTATTGATAAAGGAATAATGATAAAATCAAATGTAGAAAGGGTTATGAAAGCATTTGAAAACACCACCGAAAAAGTTCATTTAAGCGATGTAAGATATATTGATTTTAATAGCGATGCTATGGAAATAGGTAATTTTAATTTCCCCATAAGATATAAAGATAAAGCGTATTCGTATGAAGAGGAAGTAAGGTTGATTCATAAAGTAAATTATAGAGGTGGATTTCCATATGATTGGAGTAATGAGAAAATTGAGTCTGGAAAAAATATCACCGTTGATTTAGATTTGTTAATAGAGGAAATCGTCTTAAGTCCTTTTGCACCTGAGTGGTTTGCCGAAATAATTCAAGATTTATTAGAAAAATATGGTTTGAGAAAAGACCTCAAATTTTCATATTTAAAATAACCAAAACCAAAAATGCTTCAATCCCTAATCAACCTCCTATACCCCACACTCTGTAACGGCTGCGATGCCCTGCTGCTAGAGTACGAAGACACCATTTGTACCCGCTGCCGGCATGATTTGCCTTTTACCCACCATTACCGCAATCCGGGTAACGAAACCGCGCAGAAATTCTACGGCCGCCTGCCACTGGAACACGCGTCGTCGTTAGTGTATTTTCATAAAGATGGTATGGTGCAGGAACTTATCCACAACCTTAAATACCGTAAACAGCAATCGGTAGGACGGGTTATGGGAGGGTTGTATGCGCCGCTGCTTAAGCAGGTGCCTGAGTTGGCTACTGTTACAGATATTATTCCCGTGCCGCTCCACCCGCGCAGGCTACGCGAAAGGGGGTACAACCAGGTAACAGAGTTTGGGCTGGTATTGTCTGCGGGTATGGAAGTGTCGTATACCGATGATATACTGGTGCGGGAAACCTACCCCAAAACCCAGACTAAAAAGGGCCGCGAAAAACGTGCCGCCGGGGTGGGGAGTGCCTTTGGCATCCGCAATGCTGAGGTGCACGTGGGTAAGCATTTCCTGCTGATAGACGATGTTATTACCACCGGTGCTACCCTTGAGGCGTGCGGTAAACTGCTGCTTGAAATACCCGGTGCCCGCCTCAGCATTGTTACCATTGCTTACGCGCAAAGCTAAATTTCGGCAAAACATTTCCGCATCAGTAAATATAATCGTTATTTTGCCGTTACAATTTCAAAAAACCAATATGCTTAAGCGTAGTATTTTCTTTTATATGTTGCTCATTTCGGTAGTGCTTACCGGTTGTGCAAAAAGAGGTGGCATTACCGGCGGCCCTAAAGATACCATACCTCCGGTTATGGTGGGCAGCCTGCCAAAAAATATGTCTACTAACTTTACAGGCAAGGAAATACGTATTGATTTTGACGAGTACATAAAGGTAAAAGACATTAGCAAGCAGCTTATAATTTCGCCGCCGCTAAAGTACCAGCCCGATATTGTACCCATGGGTAGCGCCAGTAAGTTTATCAGCATAAAGATAAAAGATACCCTGCCCGAAAATACGACCTACAACTTTAACTTTGGGCAAAGTATAACCGACAACAATGAGGGTAACCCCTACACGCAGTTCAGGTTTGTGTTTTCTACCGGGCCGTATATAGATTCGCTTCGTGTAAATGGCGAAATTAAAGACGCCCACGATATTAAAACCGACAACTTTGTTACGGTTATGCTGTATGAGGCCAACGAAAAGTTTAACGACAGCACCATTTACAAAGAAAAACCGCTGTACGTAACCAATACGCTGGATAGCCTTAAGCTGTTTTCTATACAAAACATCAAGGCGGGCAAGTACCATCTTTTTGCCATGAAAGATGTAGCAAAAAACTATGTGTACAACCCTAAAAGCGACAAGCTGGCGTATTTAGGTGCTCCGCTAAATGTGCCAAATGATACGCTTTTCAGGCTGGAGCTGTTTAAGGAAAAGCTGCCGTTTGCATCCCAAAAACCTGAGCTTGTATCGTCTAACCGCTGGTATATACCTTACGAAGGTTCGGGTGCACGGAAAATAACCGCGTCTGTAAAAAATGCCGTAACCGGTGCTGAGGTGCGCAGCCGTATTACTGCCGAAAAAAACAAAGACTCGCTAAACCTTTGGCTGCCAAGGGGTATTAAAGATTCGCTTAAGCTTGCCGTAGAGCAGCCGGGCGGACAAAAGCTATACACGCTTAAATACAAAGAACTTAAGGCGGCCGACTCGCTAACTGTAGATGCGGTGCAAAAAGGCGGGCTGCACTATACCGAAAGGTTTACGCTTAAAACCAGTACGCCTATTGATAACATAGACCTGGCTAAGATTTCGTTAGTAAACAAAGACTCTGTAGCGGTGCCGTTTAAGCACACATACGACGATTTTGAGCAGGAAATTATTTTTGATTTTAACCGAACGGAAAACGAAAAATATAAAATGCGCCTGCTACCCGGTGCGCTAACTGATTTTTACGGTAAAAAGAACGATACCCTAACCTATAAGCTGGCTACAAAACCTTACACGGATTACGGTAACTTGTATTTAGAGCTTAAAAACATAAAACGTTTCCCGGTTATTGTAGAGTTAACCAATGAAAAGGGGGAGGTGCTGGTATCTGCCTACAGCGAAAAGGAAACTAAAATCGATTTTAAACTCCTGGAACCCCGCGAGTATATTATACGCCTGATTTACGACGATAATAAAAACCGCGAGTGGGATACGGGAGATTACCAAAAAAAACTCCAACCCGAGGAGGTAATCTACAAAATGGATGAAAAGAATCCAGACAAGATAAAGAAAATAGACGTTAGGGCCATTTGGGACTTTAGCGAATTTATAGACGGCGGGGGTTGATATACCCTTCGGATACTGGAAAACAAAAAAGCCACTGATTTTCACCTAAAATCAGTGGCTTTTTTGTGCTTTATAGTTTTATGTCGAAATGGTCTCTGTCATTTAAAAAGGCAAAACGTGTTCTGGTGGCTTCTAAAGCATTTTTGTCTAGGGTTACGTTAAATACACCATCTCCGTCTGTAGGTTCCAGTAAGTATCCTCCTAATGGGTCCAGCACCTGCGAATGCCCGTTGTACAGGAAGTCAGCCGCATCTGTACCCACACGGTTAACGCCTATGGTGTAGCTTTGATTTTCTATGGCGCGGGCTTTAAGCAGTGCGTCCCAGGCGTATATACGCGCCTGCGGCCAACTGGCTACGTAAAGCAACACATCATACCCTTCTACGTTTCTGGAAAACACCGGGAAGCGCAGGTCGTAGCATATCAGCGGGCATATTTTCCAGCCTTTGTAGTCTATAATAAGCTTTTCAGTGCCCTTGGTATAGTGGTTGTGCTCGTCGCCGTAAGAAAACAGATGGCGCTTGTTGTAGGTTTGCATACTGCCATCAGGATATACAAAAAACAGGCGGTTATAATACTTTTCGTCCTCTTTTATGGAAATGCTGCCCGATACGGCACAGTTTTTATCCTGGGCCATTTGCTGCATCCACACCACACTGGGTCCGTTTGGTGCTTCAGATGCGCCGGCAGCATTCATGGTAAAACCCGAGGTAAACATTTCGGGCAGTACAATAAGGTCGGTTTCCTGTATGGTATCTATAAGCTGTGTAAAGTGTGCGCGATTAGCAGCCGCATCTTCCCACGCAAGCGTAGTTTGTATGATAGAAATTTTCACTCTTTTGTAATTTTACACGAATTTGATGAATTTTTCTCAAATAAAATCATTTAACTGGTGATTTTTTAGGTTATAATCAAAGTGTCATTACCGAAGCCTGTAAAAAAATAAAAGCCGACAGTTTATAAAAAACTGCCGGCCTTTGCGAAGTACTAACCTAAAACTCTAATTTATGATAAAAACATTATCATTCTGTCATTGAAAACTGCGCCTTTAGCTTGTCTATGGCTATCTCAAAATCGCCTGCTTCAAGCAGCGTTTCGCCATTACGGCCTATGTAGCTAAGGTCGGCCGGGTTTAGTGTAAAGCTTACGGTTTTGCTTTCACCCGGTTTCAGTTCTATTTTTTCAAAGCGGCGCAGGCGTTTTACATCCGGCGTTACGCTGCTGGCATACAAGTCGCTCGTAAACAGGTGTACCACCTCTTTACCGGTTACTTTACCGGTATTGGTTACGGTAACGCTTACTTGTATGTTTTCACCTTTTTTAATGGCGTTTTTGCCTAATTTAAGGTCTTTATATTCAAAGGTGGTGTAGCTAAGCCCGTGCCCAAAAAGGTATTGCGGGTTATAGTCGGCCTCATAGTTGTACACGCCCTCGGCTTTCTTTTGTTGCTCGCTTGGCTTGTGTATGTAGCCAATGGGAGCGTTAGGGTAGCGTTGGTTGGTGTACGGTAGTTTACCGCTTGGGTTAACATCGCCAAAAAGTACATCGGCAAGCGCATCGCCGCCAAAGTTGCCCGGCAGGTAGGTTTGTACAATACCTTTCATCTGCTGCTCAAATTTGCTTATTACCCTTGGCCTTCCTTCGTTAAGTATAAGAATAACCGTTTTTCCGGTAGCGGCAATTTTTTGGGCCAGTTCTGTCTGCAGGTCGCTCATGTACAGGTCGTTCATGTCACCCGGTTTTTCGGTGTAACTGTTTTCGCCAAGGCAAAGCAGCACTACATCGGCGTTTTTGGCAGCAGCCACAGCCTCATCCATTTTATCGGCATACTCATCGTAGTAGTGCCCATCCATCTTATAGCTTACACCCGGAACATAGGTTACGTTTTGTTTGCCTATTTCATTTTGCACCGCCTCAAGTATGGTATTGTATTTAGCAGCATGAAGTTCTACGCGGTCGCCCTGCCAGCTGTACGTCCACGCACCGTTAAGGGTACGCATGCTGTTAGCGTTGGGTCCGGTAACTAATACCTTTGTAGTCTTTTTCAGCGGGAGTACATTCCCTTCGTTTTTCAGCAGGGTTATGGCTTCTGCAGCCATGTCATAGGCTGCTTTTTCGTGCTCTTTACTGCCAAATTTCGGGTAGTCTTTGTAGTGGGTATTCGGTTTTTCAAAAAGGTTCAGTGCATACTTTACTTTAAGTATCCTGCGCACGGCGTCGTTTATCCTTTCCTCTGTTACCTTGCCTTCCTTAACCAGGGCGGTTAAATTATCACAAAAAACCTCATAGTTATACGGAATCATGCTCATGTCTATACCGGCGTTTATGGCCAGCATTATGGCTTCTTTATCGGTTGCAGCCACGCGGTCGCGCCTGTGCAGGTTTTCTATGTCTGCCCAGTCTGTAACCACAAGGCCTTTAAAGCCCAGCTCTTCTTTAAGTAATTTGGTAAGGATATCATAGTTGGCATGCACCGGAACCCCGTTGATAATGCCCGAATTTATCATAATAGTACGCGAACCGGCGTCTACCGCTGCTTTAAACGATGGCAGGTGGTATTCGCGTAGTGCGTCTATGCTTATATAGCTTGGCGTACGGTCTTTTCCGCTTATGGTGGCATGGTAGCCCAGGAAATGCTTCATACAGCTGGCTATTTTGTACGGATCGGCTATGTTGTTGTCTTTACCCTCGTACCCGTCTATCATGGCAGCGCCAAGAACAGAACACAGGTAAGGGTCTTCGCCAAAGCTTTCCCACATACGGCTAAAGCGTGGATCTAGGCCTAAATCAAGCACCGGGCTAAACGTCCAGGGGATATTGCTGGCGCGGGTTTCGTAAGCTGTTATGGCAGCACCCAGTTCTGTATACTTAGGGTTACGTGCGGCACCCTGAGCTATTTGCTGCGGAAACATAGTGGCGCCATCGGTATAGGTGGCACCGTGTATTTCGTCTACGCCATACAGCACCGGTATTTTGTTACGGTCTGTTTTAAGCGATGTCTTCTGGATTTCGCTTATTACCTCATACCAGCGTTTGGTGGTAAGCGCAGTGTTTGCTGAGGTATTAAGTACCGAACCAATGTGATACTTTGTAAATAAGTCGTTCATCTTTGCAGGATCAAGCTGAAACGGCTGTGCTGCTGCGTAGCGGTTACCGCCTTTGCCTATAACATCAAGGGTTACCTGTGCCATTTGGCCCACTTTTTCCTCAATGGTCATTTTACTGATAAGCGCCTCAACTTTCTTGTCGATGTCTGCCTGTTTTTGCTGTGCCTGTGCTATAAGCGCGGCAAGAGAGAAAACGCCTGTAGCTAAGTTTTTAGAAATAAATTTCATTACAATACAAGGGTAGCTATGCCGCCCGCTTTAAGAGTTATTGTTGTTTTGCGGTTACCGCTGGTTATGTCTACCGTTTTTTCTGCGCCCGATGTATTTTGTACAATAGCCACCGTTTTTCCTTCGGGTGTTTTATAGGCTACGTTAGGCAGTCCATCTAAAAGGTTAGACCCTACGCGTACAGATCCGGCGGGTACAAACTTACTGGCCTGTGCTATTATGTAATAGGCCGGTTCGCGCTTGTAATCGTTTCCGGTTATGGTTACCGCACCCATGCAACCTACACAACCACCTCTGTCGGTATGGGGTTGCTGTTCGGCATCTGCGGCGAGGTTCCACTCCAGTACGGTTTTACACCAGTTGCGAGGAGCACCTATAATCAGGTTTTCGGTATGCCAGGACATCTCTTTGGCAAAATCTCCCGGTGCGCCCACCCATTGCTCTGTAAAGTACAGGTTTTTCTCCGGGTGGGCATTGTGGACCTTACTTATGGCACTAACCTCGCCACCATACAGGTGAAAGGCTGACCCATCTATGTACTGAGCGGCCTTGGGGTCGTCCAGTATGCTAATCGGGTAATCAGGCCTGTCGGCGTTGTGGTCATAAATAATGATCCGGGTTTGGATATTGTTTTTGGAAAAGGCTGCCCCCAGATGATCCCTTACAAACTCCTTTTGGGCGTCTGCAGGCATTAATAAGCTGGGGTTATTACCGGGATGTAATGGTTCGTTTTGTATGGTAATGGCATATAGGTTTATGCCCTCTTTTTTCATTTCCTGCAGGTACTTTACCAGGTAATTGGCATATAATGGGTAGTATTCTGTTTTAAGGCTGCCGCCACGGGTGTCGTTATTAGTCTTCATCCAGGCCGGGGGAGACCATGGCGACCCCAGGATTTTCATTTTCGGGTTTATGGACAGTATTTGTTTAAGCAGCGGTATAAGGTATTTTTGATCATATCCAAGGCTGAAATTTTTCAGCTCGGGGTCTGTTTTCCCTGCAGGCATATCATCGTAAGAAAATACAAGCTCATCTAAATCAGATGCGCCAATGCTTATGCGCAGGAAACTAACACCAATACCTTCCGGCCCATTACCAAAAAGTTCTTGTAGCAATGTAGCGCGCGCCGCACTGCTCATACGCATTATATGCAGTGCGCTACCGCCGGTAAGGGTGTACCCAAAACCATCCATGGTTTGGTAAGTGTCATTAGTGTTTATAACCAGCTGCGCGTGGCTCGCTTGTGGGGCAGGCGAGGTTTGCTGCAACTGTAGTAGTGCCGACTTATCGGGCATGGTTACGTAAGCCGGTACTGTAGTACTTTTAACTGCGCTGCCCGAGCCTGCGCATGCACTCACAAGCATGGCGCACACAGCTCCGGCGGCAGTTAAAAAAATCGTTCTTTTAACAAGGTATTGCATAAAGTTGAAATTGGGTGAATACGCTAACCGTATTACATTGCCAAAAGTAAGAAGTCGTTTTCGTTAGCAAAAAAATCCCACTACACTTTGCTTACATCATTACACAAACCGTGTACGTTTTTAATTCGTTATTTTTTGTAAAAAATTTATTTTCAAAAAATTAACTAAAATAAAAATATACACTTTTATAAAAATTAAATTATTTTTACCACCTGTTATAGATGTCAATTACAACGTTTTCGTAAAATAAGCTTTTCGTTATCCGTGATAAATAAATTTTTTTTTAAGCTTGTGCTCCTGCTTTTGCCTGTTTTTACCCTTGCACAGGAAAACCTTAAAATTCATCAGTTTACTAAGTCAGACTTTGAGGCCGACAGCCAGTTCTGGGCTATGTGCGAAGGAAATGATGGTACACTTTTTTTTGGTAATAATGATGGCGTACTGGTATACGATGGTGAGCACTGGCATAAGGTGGTATTGCCTAACAACTCTTCTGTGCGCAGCCTTGCCAAAGGACAGGGTGGGCAGGGTATTTCCGGCTTCCCACGTGGCCGAAAATGCAGTGTTACAATGTTCGACAGATGCTAAATTCAGCACTTCAAACTAATCATAATGTCACTTTCACTGATTAACCAGACGAACATA
>JAAXJD010000104.1 GCA_012270005.1 Flavobacterium sp.
AAACTATTGCAATTCCAGTACCCATGTAAACATGATTATTTCCAAATATGATAATAATCTATTTCTATAATTAAACAATAAATGCAGTATTGATCTCAATAACTAATTATTTATTATAATTCATATATTTGTTATGAGCTAGCGGAAACACGTTGAAAAGCAAAGCAATAGGCACCGTTACCAAATCGTTACCTGACTTCTTTGATTATCATTATAAAAGCTTAGTATTCAACCGATACAGCTTTTTCCTGAAAACTTTAAAATAAAAATTCCCTGCCGGCTCAGAGCCAACAGGGAACAAAATACACCAATAATAACTATAAACTATTTTGGCATAAGTACAGTATCTATAACGTGGATTACACCATTGCTTTGGTTTACATCGGCTATAGTTACTTTAGCTTTATTACCTTTCTCATCAATAACCCAAAGGTCTTTTCCTTTCATTTTAAACCAAAGTTTACCGCCTTGTACAGTAGTAGCCGCATAGCTGCCTCCACCTTTTTTAATCGCAGCCATAATTTCTTCTGCACTCCATTTACCGGCTACCACGTGGTAGGTAAGTACGGTTTGCAGCATCTCTTTATTTTCTGGCTTTAAAAGCGTTTCTACAGTTCCTTTTGGCAATTTGTTAAATGCAGCGTTAGTAGGCGCAAATACTGTAAACGGACCTTTTCCGCTTAGGGTTTCTACCAGGCCGGCAGCTTTAACAGCAGCAACAAGTGTGGTATGGTCTTTAGAGTTTACAGCGTTTTCAATAATGTTTTTAGATGGGTACATAGGCGCGCCACCTACCATTACTGTTTTTTGGGCAAAAGTAATGCTGCTCATAAAAAAAGAAAGTGCTACCAAAGCTGTTGCAAAAATTCTTGAAGTTTTCATAATGTTTTTTGTTTAATGTTTATAGCGTCATTTACGCAACAAAGAACATTATGGTTTTACAGAATTTTAATTTTTGGAAATTATTAACGAACAAGCAAACAGAAAACAACCACAAACCTTTAAAATACAATATTTTACCTGAAAATAAAAAACCTCCGCATTGCTGCGGAGGTTTCTGTATTAAAAGGGAATCAGAGACTAGTTTTCTCCTCTTTCCATTCTTTCTTTAAGCTGAGATAGCGCGTCGATATCACCAAGAGTGGTTTTTTCTACGTTATTGCTAGAAGAAGCTACGTTATTGTTGTTCTCCTGAGAGTTCCTTACGTTTCTTTCTTCTTCGTCTTTAAAAGTAGCCGTGTGAGATGCAACTACACGCTTGAATTCTTTGTTGAATTCGATTACTTTAAAGTCAGCAGTTTCGCCTTTCTTAAGTTTTTTACCGTCTTCTTTTTCAAGGTGACGTGCAGGGATGAATGCTACGATATCATCACCAAACTCTACAGTAGCGCCTTTGTCTACGATTTCAGCAATTGTACCGTTGTGTACAGTACCTACTGCAAATGAATCTTCGTATTTATCCCAAGGGTTAGCCTGAGTTTGTTTGTGACCAAGAGATAGTTTACGTCCGTCAACATCTAGTTCAAGAACAACTACATCTAGTTTATCACCTACGTTTACAAATTCACTTGGGTGTTTGATTTTCTTAGTCCAAGATAGGTCTGAGATATAGATAAGACCATCAATACCTTCTTCTAGCTCTACAAAGATACCGAAGTTAGTAAAGTTACGAACGATACCGGTGTGGCGAGAACCTACAGGGTATTTAGTTGTAATATCAGTCCAAGGATCTTGTGTAAGTTGCTTAATACCTAGAGACATTTTACGGTCTTCACGGTCTAGAGTAAGGATTACAGCTTCTACTTCATCACCTACTTTTACGAAGTCCTGAGCAGAACGCAGGATCGTAGTCCACTACATTTAGATTACGTTGATAAGACATTCTAGACCTTCATTAACTTCTATAAATGCACCGTAGTCTCCAATAACAACTACTTTACCTTTAACTTTATCACCTACTGCAAGGTTTGCGTCAAGCGCATCCCATGGGTGAGCGTGAAGTTGTTTAAGACCAAGCTGGATACGTGTTTTCTCGTCATCAAAGTCAAGAATAACCACGTTAAGTTTCTGGTCAAGTTCAAGAACTTCACTTGGGTGGTTAATACGGCTCCAAGAAAGGTCAGTGATGTGGATAAGACCGTCAACGCCACCAAGGTCGATGAATACACCGTAAGAAGTAATGTTTTTAACAACACCTTCAAGTACCTGGCCTTTTTCAAGCTGACCGATGATCTCTTTCTTCTGAACTTCGATATCAGCTTCGATAAGCGCTTTGTGAGATACCACAACGTTTTTAAATTCGTGGTTGATTTTAACAACTTTGAATTCCATAGTTTTGTTAACATACTGATCGTAATCCCTGATAGGTTTTACGTCTATCTGAGAACCTGGTAGGAATGCTTCGATGCCGAATACGTCTACGATCATACCGCCTTTAGTTCTGCACTTAACGAAACCGTTAACGATTTCACCTGTTTCATTAGCATTGATAACCCTGTCCCAAGCCTTGATAGTACGTGCTTTCTTGTGAGAAAGTACAAGCTGGCCTGATTTGTCTTCGCGTACGTCGATAAGTACTTCTACTTTGTCGCCTACTTTAAGACCTGGGTTGTAACGGAATTCGTTAAGAGAAATAACACCTTCCGATTTTGCGTTGATGTCAACGATAGCATCCCTGTCAGTGATTCTTACTACAGTACCTTCAACAACTTCGTCACTGTCAGTTGAGATGAATGTTTTCTCAACAAGGTTTTCGAATTCCCTTAGGTTTTGTTCATCTACAGCATCAATACCTTCTTCGAAGTTATGCCAGTTAAACTCCTGTAGGAACTCTTCTTTTGTTTTTGTTTGTTCAGACATGTCTGATCCTTAAAAATTTGTATCCTGCTATTTTGTGGGTTATTTATGTATAAGCAAATCAGCAGAAGCGTTTTACATTTAAATAAAATTTTTCATTCCTTTCCTCAACCCATTATACTGAAAAAGGTGCGCAAAGGTACAACTATTTTAATGATTTCCAAACATTTATTACAACATTTACAAACCAATAGACTCGTACAAGCCGTAATACACCAAAAACATAAACTAATGAACCACAACCCTTTGCCCTACCACACATAAAACTGGCGTAAAACAAACGTATTAAGTAACTTTGTACCATACATACTAATGCTAGGAAAGACTTATTTGGCAAAGCAATACTGGATTATCAAACAGGAAATAGCCCGGAAGATTTAATTACTGAAACTTCCATTACAGAAGAAGACGAAATGAGCGTTGCCTATTTGTTTAGATCCTACAAAGAAATGCCCGCCCTGGAAAAGAAAGCCTTGCAACTAGCCAAAGGAAAAGTGCTGGATGTGGGCTGCGGTGCCGGAAGCCATAGCCTTTACCTTCAAAACTAAAAAAAGCTTGAAGTTACAGTATTAGATATTTACGAAGGAGATATTGAAGCATGTACACTAAGGGGCATAAAAAATGCCCTTTGCTGCAACGTGCTGGAATTTAACTCTGAAAAGTTTGACACCATAATAATGCTTATGAATGGCATAGGTATTACAGGCAAGCTAATTAACATTAGTACTTACTTTCAAAAACTAAAGTCGCTGCTTAACCCGGGAGGTCAGATATTATTAGATTCCTCAGACATTATTTATATGTTCGACGAAGACGAAGACGGCGGTAAGTGGATTCCTGCGGGAGATTATTATGGTGAAGTTGTATTTACACTACATTATAAGGGAGAAACCGAAATACCTTTTAACTGGCTTTATGTAGACTACAACACGCTGCAAAACGCTGCACATGCTAACGGGCTTAACTGCGAATTAGTAGCTGAAGGCGACCATTATGATTACCTGGCCCGGCTTAGCCTTATGGATTAAATAAAAAAACGACCGCAATTGCGGTCGTTTCTATATATATTACACAGTAATTATTGCATATATTTCATCATAAGCTCTTGCATTTTACCCATCATCTCCTGAGTATCTGCCATATTCTGTTCTGCAAGTTTCACATTCTTGTCTGTAAATTTCTTACCTAGCGGAGACTCATAAAACTTAATAATCTGTTTGATTTCGTCTGCTGTAAATTCTTTTAGGTAAAATTGTTCCTGCTTGTCCTGGAATGGCTTCATAAGCGCATCAAAATCTTTAAGGAACGCTTCTTTTTTATCTGCAGGAATCATACCGCTTACCTGCTTTTTAGCCATGTCCATCTGGGCGCTGGCTCCGGTAAGCTGGATTAGTTTTTTTACATCTGCTTTTGCATCCTGGGCAGAAGCAAAGTTAGCAGCACATACAAATGCTACTACAAATAATATTTTTTTCATAATGTTGGTGTTTATAAACCTTTGCTAAGGTAACTTTTTTTACGGAATATTTAGGTATTTGTGTGTTTGTAATGATACCCTCCATTTAGGGTTACTCATTACATAATCCACTATCAGGGGGGTCATTTCATCCCTCTTGCTCCATTCGGGCTGAAGAAACAAAATGGCGTTTTCATTTACTTTTAAAGCCTGCTCCTCCGCAAAAATAAAATCATGCCTGTTGTGTATAATTACCTTAAGCTCATGCGCATTATCATACACAGTATCTGTAGGAAGTTTTGTTTTCTTTGGCGAAAGGCAGATCCAGTCCCACTGCCCGCTGAGCGGATACGCACCAGAAGTTTCTATATGCACCTTAAGGCCGGCTGCTTTAAGCGCATACGTAAGTGGATCCATATTCCACGTAAGCGGCTCTCCACCCGTAACCACTATAGTCTTAGCATTTGCCGCCGCATTAGCCACAATACTGTCTACGCTCGTAGGCGGGTGAAGGTCGGCATTCCAGCTTTCCTTAACATCGCACCAGTGGCACCCTACATCACACCCTCCTACCCTTACAAAATACGCGGCAGTACCGGTATGAAAACCTTCACCCTGTATGGTATAAAACTCCTCCATAAGCGGAAGCATTTCCCCTTTTTCCACCGCCAGCTGCAATTCCTTCTTTAGCATTGTATGTAAATAAATTAAGCGTGCAAAGATAGGCAATAATTTAACGCCAAATGTTAAAACAAAAAAAGCCCTGCAATGCAGGGCTTTAGTAGTATATTAAAAGCTATTATTTAAGTTTTGCAAGTTCTGCTTTTACATAAGCATCAGCAGGATCAAGAGCAAGCGCTTTTGTAAAATAGTCTTTTGCCTTAGCCTTATCAGTAACTGCATAGTAAGCTCCGGCATTAGAATAAGCTTCTACAAGGTTTTTCTTTTGCTTGGCAGTTTCTTCAGCACCTTTACCGGTTACAATTTCTATATACTTATCGTAAGCCTTAGACATTTCTATATAAGACTCATTAGTCTGTATATATCTGTTTACCCTTGCCTTGTACAAGAAAGCATCTTGCGCGGCAGGCGAAAGCTCAATTACTTTGTTCAGTGCTATATCAGCCTTTTTAAGCTGCTCAACACTCTGCTTTTGGGCTTCAGCCGATTTACCTACATAATCGTAGTATGTAGCATAGGCCTGGTAGAAATTATCTGTAAGTGCATTTTTGCTGTCCGGGTTAGATGCAGCTACTTCGTAGACAGCGGCAGCAGAACCAAACAGTTTTTGATCGAACAATTTTTTACCAATATCACTTAGGTCAGCAGTAATAGTAATATCTTTTTCTGCTGCTTTTTTAAGATCGGCAATACCACTATCAAATGATGCTTGGTCTTTTACAGTGGCCTTACCTTTATCATCTGTAGCCACGGCAAGAGCCAGTTTAGCAAGACCTGAATAAAGGTAATCACGTGCTATAACCCTTTTTGGCTCTGCTTTAGCAAAGAACTGGTTGATAGCATCTAAACTTCCCTGGTAGTTACCGTTTTCATACGCAGCATAGGCAAGGTAGCGGTAAATACGCGCATTTACCTTATCCATTTTCTGCATGGTCTGCGCTTCTGCCTCAAGACCTTTGTAGTCACCCGTAAGCAACAGGAAGTCAGCATAACGCATCCTAGAGTCAAGAGAAAAGTCAGTTAACTGCATGTATTTCCTGTAGTAGTCAAGTGCTTTCGCATTGTACTCTGCTCTTTTCGCTTTTTCAGCACGACCCCACTTGTAGTAGGTTTCGGCAAGTTCACGGTATACCGGTCCGTAGTTAGCATTTTTAGCTACAATACCTTCAAAGAACTTAACCGCTTCAGGGACCGCTGCGCCGGTGTTTTTTGTAATACCACCAAGCTGAAGTTGCGCCCTAAGCATAGAAGGATCTAAATCAGAAGCCGTACGGTAGTTTTTGTATGCATTGTTCTGGTCTCTGTCCCTGTAATATGCTTCACCTAAACTAAGGAACGTAAGTGCATTTTTAGGGTCTTTAGCTACCGCTTTGTTAAGCACCTCAATAGCTTTCTTATAATTTGGTTTTTCTGAATAAATGTACGCCTGACCTATGTATATAAGCTGCTCTACATCTTTCTTTTTAAGATCTTTTTCAACTGCATCAAATTTAGCCTGAGCACCACTTGCATTATCATTGTCAAGATCCAGATGACCTAAACCTATTTGGTTATATGCCGCGTTGTTCTTTGCAGCTACACCTTTATTAAAATAAATGGCGGCAGAATCCTGCTCTGATTGCTTAAGATAAAGTTCTCCCAACAGGAAGTAGTTTTTACCTTCATCAGGGGTAGAAGCAATTAACGATTTTAGGGTCGTTTTTGCTTTGTGGTATTGTTCGGCATCGATAGCTTTTTTGGCATCTGTAGCATCCTGTGCACTTGCCACACCAAAAGCAAGCAACGACAAACCGATGAATTTAAAGTCTTTCATGTTAGTCATTTTAGTTTCTTCTTTTTTATTAAACAATGATATTTGTTTACAATTTCAATTTCGCGGGGAGGCCGCTGCACCGGCAACAAGCCCGACTTCAATATTAATCGCTGCCCCGCCTCGCTTGTTATATAATTTGCAAAACCCGTGCCTAAACCGTTTTTACCTTCATAATTTAAAACATACAGCGTACGGGTAAGTGGGTAATTACCTTCTGCCAGCACTGATTGCGATGGCTTAAAATAATCTTTTGGCTGCGTTCCTTTAAGCTTTTTACTTACGCCAAGTACTTTTACATCCTTAACTAAAGTCTCCATCTCTACCGGTGGTTGCAACAGCCAATTTACACCAACAACTCCCACCGCACCGGGATTAGCCTTTACAAAATTAAAAACTTCAGCTGTATTTTTTACTGAGTAAACGTTTTTTGGGGTTTTATTAGCACTTTTTGCACGCTTCATTAACAACTGAGCAATGCCAGACCTACTACTATCAAAAACAAGCTGTTTAACAGTAGACGCATCTTCACCACGTAATACTTTATAAATATCTTCCTGGTTAACAAGCGTATCATTAGACGTTTTCGAAGCTATAAGAGCAAGACCAACTTTACCAAAAGCAACTCTGTGAGGCGATATGCCAAAGTTTTTAAAATGAGCTGCTTCATCGGTTGTAAGCTCACGAGTAAGAATGGCAATCCTGGCAGAATCATTTAAAAGTGCCTGTACTATATCAGCTTCATTACGGTTTACCTGCGTTATGTGCGCTTTAGGATACAGTCCCTGAAAAACAGCCAAAGCATCTTCTACTACAGGCTGTATAGAATAATCTACCTGCATAGTAGTATTACCAGAAGTCATCGTTTCCTCTGTACTTTCACCTAAAGTGTTTTTACACGAATAAATTGCAAATGCAGCAGTTAATGTTAAAGATGAAAGTAAGACAATCTTCTTTTTTTTCATTTGAAAAACGTTTAAAATAATGTGATTGTTAATGGAAATAAATTTCGGCACATACTTTTTTTATTTTCTTTAGCTGAAGCAACAAAAAATTAAAAACATGACCGCATTCATTAAAATCTCATTTAAAATTAATTGTTGTCGTCTTTAAATTGCTGAACTACCCTTACCCCGCGTATAATACCATATACAATAAGGATAATCCCCATAATCATTCGCCTGTCCTGGCTTAGCGGGATAGGCAGGCTCTTGTAGAAGATGAGCATGAAGCCTAAAATCACATACGCCAAGAAAAAGATTGCGCCTAAAACAAACAGAAATCGCCTGTGGGGCGATTTCTGTCTAGGGTAGCGCTGTCTGTAAGAAGCCATCGCTGTATCTTAAATTAAGATTTAACATTGATTGTGATAGGAAGGTTGTAAGAAGCCCTTACTTCCTTACCGTTCTGGATACCAGGCTTCCACTTGGTCTTAACTGACTTTAATACGCGTTCAGCTTCTTTACCAAGACCGTAACCCGGATCTCTAAGAATTTTTATACCGGTAAGAGAACCATCTTTTTCTACAACAAACTGCACAATAATCCTTGCAGTCATGTCCTGGTCTACTTCAGGAATCCTGAAGTTGTTAGTAACATACTTAAGGAATGCAGCTATACCACCCGGAAATTCAGGCTGAACCTGAAGACCTGCTGAGTTGTAAATACCTGTATCCTCTGCTTCTACAACTTCCTGACCTTTTTTAAGGTCACCAGAATCAGTGTTGATGTTAATATCACCATCCGGGCTTGCAGCTGCATCTTTGCTACTTGGGGTAGCTTCCTCAAACTGCTTAATGTTTGGCGGGTCTTTAGGCACCTCTTCCTGCTTTGCAGCCTCAAGAGGTTTAAATTGCACCTCTTCTACAAGCGACTTAGGAGCCTGTTTAACCATAACCTGTGGTGGTGGTGGTGGCAATTCCTCCTTAGGAGTTTCTGGCACCTCCGGTATTTCAGCAACTTCTACTTTAGTAATTTGCTCTTCTTCATTACTTGCTGTCGCTTCCTTTATAGAACTATAAATAATTGGAGCCGCTACAGCAGTAGCAAAAAAGATAGAACCAAGTATAAGTGCTACAGTAGTTACTTTAGGGTTTTCTGCCCTCAGTGTATAAGCACCGTACTTTTTATTACGGCCCTCAAACACCATGTCAATCCACTGTTGTCCAAATATATTTAGCTTTGACATATCTTGTTATTTTTTTGTTTTTTAGGCCGGATTTAGTACAAACCCGTTTTCTTTAACAAATCAATTTCCGCAGGAGTAATATCACCTATGGCATAAAGCTGTACTTTATTAATTGCCATTTCATCCAGTATATCAACGAGGTTTTTATAACTGGCTGCATCACTCGCTTTAATGTTCACAATAAGACCTTCATCTGGTTTTTTTGCGTACTGCTTAGCAAAGGCTGTATTTTTAAGAATCTCTTTCCTTATACCGTTTTTACCGAAACTAGCTTCAGTAGGAGGCATCTTAGGAGACTCAAACTTACCCATGTACCATAGAAGCTTGTTGTCTTTTCCTATAAGAATCGTCATCATACGTTCTTCAGGAATTTTGGTTTTACTATCCGGGTCTTCAGGCTTATCTGTTTTATCCGGCATTGCCAGAGGCATCGATTGCGGCTTAGACAGTGTGGTAGTAAGCATAAAGAACGTAATCAACAGGAACGCAAGGTCCACCATCGCAGTAAGGTCAACTCCTGGGTTGCTCTTCTTACTTCTTACCTTTTTGCCTTTACCACCGTCTCCGCCGGTATTTAATTCTGCCATTCTATATTGTTATTTAATATAAATTAAAAATCTTTACCGCGTAAACCTGTCACCAGATAGAACTTGTTCTTTTTCTGTTTTTGCAGGATATCTATGATTCGCTTTACAGTGGTATACTCTTCTTTAGCATCACCTTTAATAGCAATAGAAAGCTCAGCTTTTTTCTTGAACTCTTCAGTATCAATTTTACCTTCTGTAAGCTCTTGGTCGTAGCGCGCCTTGTTAGCCTCGCGCGCTTTTAAAATCCAGTTAGAAAGCTGGTCGTTTATACTGTCGTAAGGTATACCTTCCTGCACACCTTCTTTGGTCCTTTCTCCCGGAGGAAGTTTTAACCAACCCTGGATTTTGTTAAGCGGCATACCGAAACCATCGATGCGCTCAAAATCAGCAAGATCTTTATCCGTAACAGGAAGCCCCTTTTCATCTGCCACACGCTTAAAGGTTTCTTTCCTTATTTCGCGCGGCAAAGTAAGGAACACCTGCTTGTCACCTACTGTAATTACAGCCACGCCATCTTCAGGCAGCTTGTCTTGTACAGTAGAAGCAGGAGCATCAACAGGCTTTGGCTCGGGCTGTTTCGCTGTAGCTGTCATTACAAAGAATGACAGCAGCAGGAATGCCACGTCGCACATCGCGGTCATGTCGATCCTCGTACTTTTTCTTGATATTTTTACTTTAGCCATTGTTACTTTTTACTCTTAGAAAACATAAGCCACATTAAAGTTAGCCAATATTTTCTGTTTAATGAATTACTTTAACTCTACAAATTAAGCGTTGGCACGAGCCCTGAACCTTCTGTAAGTTTGAGTGATGGCAAAACCAGCCTCATCAATAGAGTAAGTAAGTTTGTCAATCTTAGTAGTAAAGATGTTGTAAGCAATGATTGAGATAGTAGATGTACCGATACCAGTAGCAGTGTTAATAAGTGCTTCAGAGATACCTACCGCAAGCTGAGCTGAATCCGGAGTAGAACCTGCACCCATTGCAGAGAACGCCTTAATCATACCCGATACTGTACCTAGTAGACCCATAAGTGTACCGATAGATACAAGAGTAGACAGGATTACAAGGTTTTTCTCAAGCATTGGCATTTCAAGTGAAGTAGCCTCTTCAATTTCCTGCTGAATAGCAGCTTCTGCCCTTTCGCTGTCAAAACCTTCACGTTTTACTTCTTCGTATTTAAGAAGACCAGCTTTTACTACGTTAGCTACAGTACCTTGTTGCTTGTCGCACTCAGCCATAGCTTCAGTAATGTTACCTGATTTAATTTGGCCTTGTACTTTAGCTACAAAAGCCTGAACGTTACCTTTACCGGCAGCTTTAGTAATTACAATAAACCTTTCAATTGAGAAAACAAATGCGTTTAATAGTAGTCCAAGTAGTACTGCTACGATTGGTCCACCTTTATAAACGGTACCTAAGAAGCCTTTAGGGTGGCCTTCTGGCGTTCCGCCTTCGAAGTTATCACCGTTACCCATGATAAATTGCCATACGATGTAACCAATTAGGATACATACAAAAATTGCCAGGCCTGAGAAAATGTTTGACCCCTTAGAACTTCCTTGTTTTTCAACTTTCTGAACAGATGCGTTTGCCATTTTTTTAAAAATTTAGTTTTCTGATTTTTTAATAATAGTTCTTATTAGTTAAAAGTTACTTTACATAGAATGGCAAATTTATACGATTAGGTGGTAAAAAAAAACAAATTCATTTTTTTATTCTGTTGTTAACAATAATTTATACTGATAACCAGGCACCAACTAACTGCATTTATTACGAATTTTATTATACAAAATAAATTTTTGACAATTTAAAACTATTAT
>JAAXJD010000065.1 GCA_012270005.1 Flavobacterium sp.
TATAGCAACGGGTTTAATCGTTTTGCTTATTTTTGCTTTTTACTAATCTTTTTTATAAAAAAAAAATCCCCTTGCACAGCAAGGGGACATACATACAAAATATTTCTGTGTAAAGAAATTATATCTTAAAGGTAACAACTGGGCGTACCGCGTGGTTTACAAGGTCTTCGCTAATGCTTCCGTTAAAAAAGTGTGCTATACCCTGGCGTCCGTGTGTGCACATACCTACAAGGTCGGCATTAATGCTGTTGCTTAAGTGTAGTATACCGTTTTCTACATTAACATCGTTGTAAATGTTAACCGTGTGGCCGTGCTCTATGGTAAAACCGGCTACAAAGTCATTAATGATTTTTTCGGCCGCGTGAGTCGATTTAAAGTCGCTAGGAGTATTTACATACAGCAAGTGCAGTTTTGCCTTAAAGCTGTTTGCAAAGTCTACTACCTGAGCAAAAGGTTTCTTGATTTCGGCAGTAAAGTTAGATGCAAATACAAAGTTGTTCGGGTTAAAGGCTGCTTCGTCTTTCTTGATTACAAGAACAGGTATGTCAGACAGGCGAACTACTTTTTCTGTGTTAGAGCCTATAAACATTTCCTTAAAGCCGCTGGCACCGTGAGATCCCATTACAATAAGGTCTATTTCGTGTTTTTGGGCAGTTTTAATAATACCGTCAAAAGCTTTGGCATACAGTATAGAGCCGTCTACGGTAATTCCGTCCAGATAATCGGCTGACTTTATGTCGTCAAAAAGTTCGCGCGCTTTAGCAAGGAAAAATGCCACCTCGGGCACTTCGGCTCCGGCCACAACTGCATCGTTTTCCTGGCTTGGTAAATCCAGTAAGTGAAGCAGGAAAATTTCGCCGTTGTGCTCGCGTGCTATTTTAGCGGCTACTTTAAGAGCATATTCGGCATGGTCAGAAAAATCTGTGGGAACCAGGATTTTTTTCATAATAAAATGTACTGTTAAAAATGTTTTGGTTGCTATAATAAACAGTGGAAAGGTAAGAATTAATTTTACATTAAGCAATGATTTTCAAGATATAAAAAAAAGATGTATATTTGCACCGTTATTTATTAAATCATAAATGATGAGGGGACACGGAGTCCCCTCTTTTTATACAAGTTATGGCATTAAAAGACAAAGTAGAGGCTTTGGTGGCCGCTGCCCTTGCAGAGCGTACAGACCTTTTCCTTATAGATCTTACAGTAGGTACAGATAATAAAATCATCCTTACCATAGACGGAGATAACGGTGTTACACTGCAAGACTGCATAGATATGAGCCGTGCGGTAGAGCATAACCTGGACAGGGAAGAGGAAGACTTTGCCCTTGAGGTGGCATCGGCCGGTGCAGCAAGCCCGCTTAAGCAGCCAAGGCAGTTTAAAAAGAACATAGGCCGCACGCTTTTGGTAAAAACAGCGGAAGGCGAAATTGAAGCCCCGCTTGTAGATGCTACAGATGAGGTGGCTGTGCTGGAATGGACCGCGCGCGAACCTAAGAAAATAGGTAAAGGAAAAGAAACCGTAACAAAAAGGGCCGAAATCCCTTATGGAGATATAAAACAAGCAGTTGTTGTAATAAAATTTTAAAAAAAATAAACACGTTGGCATGGAAAACCTGGCATTAATAGATTCGTTTTCAGAGTTTAAAGATGATAAGCTTATCGATCGCGTTACCCTTATGGCCATCCTGGAAGATGTTTTCAGGAACGCCCTTAAGAAAAAGTACGGATCTGATGATAACTTTGATATTATCATCAACCCTGATAAAGGAGATATGGAGATATGGAGGAACCGCGTGGTTGTAGCCGATGGCGAGGTGGAAGACTCTAACTCTGAAATTTCACTTTCTGAAGCCCGTAAAATAGAGCCCGACTTTGAGGTGGGTGAGGAGGTTTCTGAAGAAGTGAAGCTTATACAGCTGGGCCGCAGGGCTATCCTTGCACTGCGCCAAAACCTTATTTCTAAGATACACGAACACGATAACACAAACCTTTATAAGCAGTTTAAGGATATTATAGGAGATATTTATACTGCCGAAGTACACCACGTAAGGCCAAAAGCTGTAATTTTGGTGGATGATGAGGGTAACGAAATCGTGCTGCCTAAAGAAAAACAGATTCCGTCTGACTTTTTCCGTAAGGGAGATAACGTGCGCGGTATCATAGAAAACGTAGAGCTTAAAGGCAACAAGCCGCAAATCATTATGTCGCGTACTTCAGAAAAGTTCCTTGAGAAACTTTTTGAACAGGAAATCCCTGAAGTGTCTGACGGTCTTATAACCATTAAAAAAGTAGTAAGGATACCGGGCGAAAAAGCAAAAGTAGCCGTAGATTCTTACGATGACAGGATAGATCCTGTAGGTGCTTGTGTGGGTATGAAGGGTAGCCGTATACATGGTATTGTACGTGAACTGGGTAACGAAAATATAGATGTAATTAACTTTACAGCAAATACACAGCTGTTTATATCAAGGGCACTGAGCCCGGCCAAAGTTTCTTCTATAAAGCTGGATGAGGCTAACAAGCGTGCCGATGTGTTCCTTAAACTTGATGAGGTTTCTAAAGCCATAGGCCGCGGCGGGCATAACATTAAACTTGCCGGCCAGCTTACAGGATATGAGCTTGATGTAATACGCGAGGGTAACCTGGCAGAGGAGGAAGATGTAGAGCTAACAGAATTCTCGGATGAAATAGATCAGTGGATTATAGAAGAGTTTGCTAAGATAGGCCTTGATACTGCCCGTAGCGTACTTAACCAGGATGTAAAAGACCTTGTAAGAAGAACAGACCTTGAGGAAGAAACCGTACTGGAAGTAGTAAGGATACTTAGGGAAGAATTTGAAGACTAACACGTACACAACATACTAAACCTGCTGTAACAGCACCACAACACAACGCACCGACGATAACAGTAATAAAAATTTATGTCTGAAGAAAGAGCAATAAGATTAAACAAAGTTTTAAGGGAATTAAACATTTCGCTGGACAGGGCTGTAGACTTTCTTAAAGAGAAAGGACACGTTATAGAATCGAGCCCTAACGCCAAGATTTCAGGCGCGGAGTATAATGCCCTTATAAAGCAATTTTCTGCCGACCAAAGTAACAAAGCTGCTTCTCTTGAAGTAAGTGAGGAAAAGCGCAAGGAAAAAGAAGCGCTTCGCCTTGAAAGAGAACGTGAGCTTGAGGAGAAAAGGAAGCAGGAAGAAGAAAAACAAAGGCAGCAGCAAGAAGTGATCCGCGCACGCGCTTCGCTTAGCGGACCCGTGGCCGTAGGTAAAATAGATTTAAACCCTAAGAAAACTGAACCTGCTCCGGCACCAGCATCTTCAGACAATGCTGTACCTGCGCAACCAGTAGCCGAAAAACCGGCAGAAACACCGGCTCCGGTAGCTGCCCCTAAGGCAGAAGAGCCTAAAGCCGCACCGGTACAGGAAACACCTAAACAGGTACAACAGGCACCTGCGCCACAGCAGCCGAAAGCCGAAGCGGCAAAAGCAGCTCCTGTAGCAGCACAGCAGCCTAAACAGGCTCCTGCAAAACCACAGGCTCCGGCACAGCCGAAAGCGGAAACTCCGGCACCTGCACAACCGCAGGCACCGGCTCCTGCACCGGCAGCCCCTCAGCAAGCAGTAGACGAAACCCCTGCTGCACCTGAAAAAATTGAAACACAGTACCAAAAACTTACCGGTACTACCTTTACAGGGCAAAAAATTGACCTTTCTCAGTTTGATAAACCAAAGAAAAAGAAAGAAGATTTCCGTAAAGACAACAATAACAACAGGCCGGGTGGTGCACAAGGTGGCAACAACAATAATAATAACAACGCCGATAAAAAGAAGCGTAACCGCATAGCGCCTAAGCCGGGTACTCCGGGCCAGGGTGGTAACAACCAAAACCAGGGCGGCGGTAACAACCAGGGTGGTAACAGGCCAAACAATGGCGGTGGTAACCGTCCGGGTGGTGGTAACAGGCCTCACGGTGGTGGCGGTAATAACTTTAACAAACGCCCTGCGATTGTAGCTAAGGTAGAGCCTACCGAAGAAGAAGTAAAAAACCAAATCCGCGAAACCCTTGAAAAGCTTCAAGGTAAAGGATCTAAGTCTAAAGCATCTAAATACCGTAGGGATAAGCGTGAAACACACCGTCAGCGTAGCGACGAAGAACAACGCTTAGCCGAAGAAGGAAGCAAAGTGCTTAACGTAACCGAGTTTGTTACGGTAGGTGAAATTGCGACCATGATGGAGGTGCCTATTACTAAAGTAATCGGTACGTGTATGGCGCTTGGACTAATGGTTACCATGAACCAGAGGCTGGATGCCGAAACGCTTAAGATTGTAGCAGACGAGTTTGGTTATGAAGTTAATTTTGTAACTACTGATATTGAAGAAGCAGCCGAAGAGGTGGTAGACCGCGAGGAAGACCTTGTAACACGTGCGCCTATTGTTACCGTAATGGGTCACGTAGACCACGGTAAAACATCGCTTCTGGATTACATCCGTAAGGCTAACGTTATTGCGGGCGAATCAGGAGGTATTACCCAGCACATTGGTGCGTATGGTGTTACTCTTGATAACGGGCAAAAAATTACCTTCCTTGATACACCGGGTCACGAGGCGTTTACCGCAATGCGTGCGCGTGGTGCCCAGGTAACAGATATTGCTATTATTGTAATTGCTGCAGACGACGATATAATGCCGCAGACTAAAGAAGCAATAGCACACGCACAGGCAGCTAACGTGCCTATGATATTTGCCATTAACAAGGTAGATAAGCCTACGGCAAACCCTGAGAAAATTAAAGAAAAACTTGCCGGTATGAACCTCCTTGTAGAAGACTGGGGTGGTAAATACCAATCGCATGATATATCTGCCAAAAAAGGTATAGGTGTAAGGGAACTACTTGAAAAAGTACTACTTGAAGCTGAAATCCTTGACCTTAAAGCTAACCCTAATAAGCCTGCTGTAGGTACAGTAGTAGAAGCACAGCTTGATAAAGGCCGTGGTTATGTGTCTACGGTACTGGTTCAGGCCGGTACACTACGCGTGGGCGACTACGTACTTGCCGGTAAAAACCATGGTAAGATTAAGGCAATGCACGATGAGCGTGGCCACAATATTAAAGAAGCAGGCCCTTCTACGCCAATATCTATCCTTGGTTTAGATGGTGCTCCGGCAGCGGGTGATAAGTTTAACGTATTTGAAGACGAACGCGAAGCGAAGCAAATTGCTGCTAAGCGTACACAGCTTATCCGTGAGCAGTCTGCACGTACTAAAAAACATACTACACTTGCAGAGCTTGGAAGGCGTATTGCCCTGGGTCAGTTTAAAGAACTTAACCTTATTATTAAAGGTGACGTGGACGGTTCGGTTGAGGCGCTTGCCGACTCATTCGGAAAACTGTCTACCGAAGAAATCGAAATCAGGATTATCCACAAAGGTGTAGGTGCTATTACCGAAAGTGATGTAATGCTTGCGTCGGCTTCAGATGCCATTATTATTGGCTTTAACGTACGCCCTGCAGGTAACGCCAAGCAGCTTGCTGATAAAGAGGAAATAGACATCCGTCACTACTCTATTATCTATGATGCTATAGACGACCTGAAAGATGCTATGGAAGGTATGCTTTCTCCGGAAATGAAAGAGGAAATTACCGGTACTGCAGAAATCCGTGAAGTATTCAAGATTTCTAAAGTGGGTAGTATTGCTGGTTGTATGGTTACCGATGGTAAGATATTCCGTAACTCAAGGATAAGGCTTATCCGCGAAGGCGTGGTTATCTACACCGGAGAGCTTGCTACACTAAAACGCTTTAAAGACGACGTTAAAGAAGTTTCTAAAGGGTACGACTGTGGTATGCAGATTAAGAACTATAACGACATTCACCAGTACGACGTTATAGAAGCCTTCCAGGAAGTGGAGGTTAAGAAAAAGCTGAAGTAATACTTCTATATATAATAGTAAAGTCCCGCTGCAAAGCGGGACTTTTTTTATGCCCTAACCTAACTATGTATTACGATTATTCTGCGCGTAGTTCTCCCATTATTATTAATGGCGTTACGCTGACTTTGTGAGATTTATCTTTGGTTCTACTTCTGGTCTGCACGATGGTTAACAGGAAATTTTTCCTGAATGATTTCCGTGTAGTTAACAAGCGGGGTTATTGCTTGCTTATTTCAACGTTTTTTAAGCTCTTCTCTATGGCTTTTGTGCGCTTAGTGTGACTTGATATGGTTAAATACAAAAAGACCGCCTTCGGGCGGTCTTTTGCATATTTGTGATATATTCTTTTAGTACTTTATAAATCGAAGTGTACTTGTGTTATCGCCCGACGTAAGTGTAATAAAGTATACGCCGTTTGCATAGTTGTTAATAGCAAAGTTTTGGTCGTTAGAGGTAACCCTGCCGCTGTCTATACGCTGCCCAAGGCTGTTGTATATGGTGTAGCTGTCTGGCAACTCCATAGTAGCCGGAACCGAAAGGCGTATGCTGCTGCTTGCCGGGTTAGGGTACAGTTTTACAGCGTTTTTATCAAAGGTCTTGGTGTTTACATATTCCTCATCTACAATTTTAAAAGTTACCGTTTCGCCACTACCGTAGCTGCCACCACTCTTAACAATAGATGTTGCGGTAATAGCATTAAGCGCCTGTGGTGTTCCCGGATTTGTTTTGGTAATAGCGTAGAAACCTGCACCTTCAGAACAGCAGATACCATCTCCGTATGCATCTTTAATTTCAAAGATGTAGCAGGTGTTTACGGCTACGTTGTACGATTTTACCTGAACTTGTCCGTCTGTAAACGTATCGCTTTGTAGCAATACCTGAGAGCGGCTGCTGTCATACAGTTTCCAGCTTATTTCCCGGCCCCACTGGTCTGCCTTTACAGCTACGTAAATGGTGTTTGTAACAGCAAGAAGCGGGTCTACCACGCTAAAGGTTCTTACGCTAACGTTGTTAAGCGCTGTTTGGTCGGTTGTGCCGTTTACGCTGGTTAGTGTAAGGGTAACTTTGTAATTACCTACAGGGGCCGTAGCCACGGTATTATACGGTAGCTCTATAAGTTGTTCAGCCTTGTAATCAAGAGCGCCACTCCAGTTGTAGTCGCCAGAAAGTATTTCTGTATTACCAGAGCTTGCCACACGTTCTACTACGTAGTGTATAGAAGCGCTATTTATGGGGTTGTAACCCGCATTAACTACCGATGCAGCTATGGTATACGTATTGTTGCACACGTTTACTGCTACGTTTTCTACTTTAATAGCTGCGTCGTTATCATACGTTATACCCATTTGGCATCCGTCTGAATTACCCAGGGTAGCACGCCTTGGGGAGTTTTGTAATACGGTAAGCATACGGGTTTTTTGGTCTTGTGTAAATACATTTTGGCACTCATCATTGGTGGTGTCCATGTAGTTTTGCACCATATCCATCCCCGGATTATCTGTACAGCTGTCTACATCGGTAGGGCAGCCTATGTTACCATCTGCAGCTTCTGGAGTATCGGCACAGTAGTCGTCCATACTACAGTCGCCATCGCCCCAAATGTTTAAAAGCCCCAGGTAGTGACCCATTTCGTGTGTTGCGGTGCGGCCCTTTTTACGGCCTTCAACGTAATCCCTACTCGGGAAAATGTCTTCTGTACCAAAATATTTGGCGCCTATAACAATACCATCTTTATCAGCGTCTACGTTTACATCTATCCCTTCAAGCCCCGAAGCGGTAGGGTAGGTGGTGTAGGCAGACTGGCTAACCTGAAAGTTAGATATTTGCCTGTAAATGTCTTTTACAACCCAAATGTTTAGGTAGCGGGTGGGATCCCAAATGGTATTGGGTTTTACGTTATTATCCAGCTCAGACACATCAAAACCGTTATCATCGCCCATGTTGTAGCGTACAATACCTGTTGTAGCAAGGCCGTTAGGGTCGCGCTGGGCAAGGCAAAATTCTATTTCCACGTCTGCTCCTACAGGGTTGGTATTAAATCCGGGAGTATCGGCAGCGCGCCTAAAATCCTGGTTTAATACCACTAATTGAGAAAGTATTTGTGCATCACTAAGGTTTTCGCCGGTTCCTACCGCGTCACCATCGTGTATAACGTGTACCACTACCGGGATTGTAATAACCGAATGTGTATTACGTGCTGTGGTGTGGTTGTTTTTAAAAGTATCTATTTTTTTAGATATCCATCGTTCAAAAGTAGCCGAGCCCGGTGCAGCTGCATTTTGTTTCGGTGCTCCGTCCATTTCCAGCTTAGAGCGGCTTGTTGCATTACGGGTTTTTTGTGCTACGGCATGCTGAGAAAACAACGCACACAGAAGCAACAATCCCGTACCGAGGGTAGTTTTTTTCATAAGCGATTTTGGTACTAGTTGATTACTAATGAATTATACAGGTCTGGGTACAAATATCAGTTATTTCTGCCTAATGGCAAAAGCCCGCCTGTAAAAAAACGACAAAATCCACGGTATTACCGTGGATTTTGGTGAAAAATACCTAATGTTAGGTAGTATTATTTATATGGAAGCCAGGTCCTGGTGCATCATTTTTTCTTCAATCGCGTCCCAAAGTCCTATGCGTTTTTCCAGCGCTGCTATAGAAACGTCTTGTACCTCTTTCCACTTATCGGCATCGTTACCACAAAGCTCAGTAACCATTTGCATGGCCATAGGGCCGTGCTCATCACCATCCAGCTCTATGTGTCTTTCAAAGTAATAGATAAGCTTGCTAAGATCTGTTTCCGGGAAGTTTGCCTCAAAATTCCTTAGTATTTCGGTAAACATGGCTGGTATAAGGTCTTCACGCCCAAAGGTAAAGGCCGCAGCAATTTCATGAGGCTTTCCTTCGTCTATTACCCTGAAGGTAAAATCAAGGAAGTCCTTTATGTTTTGGTGCAGGCTACTTTGTTTAATAGAAACAAATATGTTTTGTGTTTCTACCACATCTGCCAGGAAATCGTTTACGGCAACGGTATCTGCGCCGCAGGCCTCCATGGCATCGTGGTACATTTCGTAATGGCTTTGCCTTTTACCCTCTGCGTTAATATCAGTTTCTTCGGCAAGCACAATTTCGTTTATTAAATAACGTATTTCAGGGTTGCCTACCGGTAGCCAAGGGGTGGTGGTACAGGTAAGTTTAGACTGTAATGCTTTTAATAACGACATAAAATCCCATACTGCATACACGTGTCCTTCCAAAAAGTGTCTTAGGTCGTCTACGGTTTTTACCCTCTCATACAGTGGGTGGCTCAACAGCATTTCTCTTTGGGGAGTAAGGGCGCTGTTAATGGTACTGATGTTCATAGCACTTATTTTAAAACAAATTTATATAAGTATTGCTTCGGCATGAAGTGGTTGCAATTACTTTTTATTATACAAAGATAATGCCTCTTTATGATAAGAATACGTAAAACAAACGCCAAAATTCTCAAAATATTTGCAATAAATCTATGATCTTAATTACGTAATAGGTTACGAAAAGGTTTTCTGTTAATAACAAAATTGATTTACAATGGCTTACGGGTATAAAAAAATCCTGCCCATTGGGCAGGATTTGAAGCTTTATAAAAGTGGTGCTGCTTTAATTAAGCAAGTGCAACCCTTTTAAAACCTGTAACTACTAGAGCTGCATCTACAGACTTAACATACTGGCTTACGCTTAGTTTGTTGTCTTTAATGTAATCCTGGTTTACAAGTGTGTTATCTTTAAAGAAACGGCCTAGTTTACCTTTAGCAATGTTATCTAGCATAGCTTCCGGCTTACCTTCCTGACGAAGTTGATCTTTAGCAATTTCAATTTCTTTTTCAATAGTAGCAGCGTCTACACCATCTTCGTTAAGCGCTATAGGAGCCATAGCGGCAGCCTGCATAGCTACGTTACGAGCAGCTTCTTCTGCACCTTCTACGTTAGCAGAAAGGCTTACAAGAGTAGCAATACGGTTACCCGCGTGGATGTAAGAACCTACAAATGCACCGCTAAGTTTTTCAAATGAACCGATTTCAATTTTTTCACCGATTACACCTGTTTGCTCAGTAAGTTTTTCACCTACAGTAATGCTTTCGTAAGGCTTGGCAAGAAGTTCTTCAAGAGAAGCGCTTTCAAGGGCAAGAGCAGCAAAGTCGTTAGCCAGTTTAAGGAATGATTCGATTTTAGCTACGAAGTCAGTTTCGCAGTTAAGAGAAAGCACTACACCTTCAGTTTTGTCAGCGTTTACAACAGCTATAACAGCACCTTCGCTAGATTCGCGGTCAGCCCTGTTAGCAGCAACTTTCTGACCCTTCTTACGAAGGATTTCAATTGCTTTGTCGAAATCGCCTTCAGCTTCTACAAGCGCTTTTTTACAGTCCATCATACCTGCGCCTGTTACCTGGCGTAGTTTGTTTACGTCTGCAGCAGTAATATTTGCCATTTTAATATGTTGTTTTTTATTTGATGTTGTACTTAAAAAAAATAAAGCCGTTATACAGATAATGCCACAAATGTAAACACTACCCCGCACAACGGCTTTACTGTAATGTTAATTTTTATTCTTCCGAAGTAGTGGCAGGAGCTTCAGCAGCTACAGTTTCTGCAGCAGGAAGGTCTTGTGTATCTTCTTTGTCAGACTTGCGGTCTGCAAGGCCTTCAGTGATAGCACCAGTTACAAGTGAAAGAACTTTTTCTATTGACTTAGAAGCATCGTCGTTAGCAGGGATTACATACTCTACCTGACGTGGGTCAGAGTTAGTATCAACCATTGCAAATACTGGAATGTTTAATTTTTGAGCTTCTTTTACTGCGATGTGTTCAGCCTTAATGTCTACTACAAATAACGCGGCAGGAAGCCTTGTCATGTCTGCAATAGAACCAAGGTTTTTTTCAAGCTTAGCACGTAGACGATCTACCTGTAGGCGCTCTTTTTTAGAAAGAGTGTCAAATGTACCGTCTTTCTTCATTTTATCAATAGAAGCCATTTTTTTAACGGCTTTACGGATAGTAACGAAGTTAGTAAGCATACCACCAGGCCACCGTTCTGTGATGTAAGGCTGGTTAGCGGCAGCTGCTTTTTCAGCTACGATGTCTTTAGCTTGTTTTTTTGTGGCAACGAAAAGGATTTTTCGGCCAGAAGCAGCGATTTTTTTAAGGGCTTCGTTAGCCTCTTCTATTTTAGCTGCAGTTTTATACAGGTTGATAATGTGTATACCATTACGCTCCATGTATATATACGGGGCCATGTTTGGGTCCCATTTCCTGGTCATGTGTCCAAAGTGAACACCTGCTTCCAGTAATTCTTTTACATCTACTTTGTTTGCCATTTTTGTAATAGTTTACGTTCTGTTGAGTAAGCAATGCTCAGGTGGCTTATAGTAAAGGCCCTGTGCATTTAGATGCTAAACTAACCCTTCGCCTCGGCGGGGCAACAGCAACATGGTTTCTTGTTATTAAATCAATAATCAGTATCCTGAGCAATTTCAGGAAGAGACAAATATTAACGTTTAGAGAACTGGAATCTCTTACGGGCTTTCTTCTGGCCGAATTTCTTACGTTCTACCATACGAGGATCCCTTGTTAATAGTCCTTCTGGTTTAAGGATGCTTCTGTTTTCAGCATCAACTTCGCACATAGCGCGAGCGATAGCCATACGTACAGCTTCAGCCTGGCCAGTAATACCACCACCATATACATTTACTTTTACGTCAAAGTTCTCTACTGAGTTAGTAAGAGAAAGTGGCTGACGCACTTTGTATTGTAGTGTAGCAGTAGGGAAGTATACAGCAACATCTTTTTTGTTAACCGTAATTTTTCCTTCACCCGGAGTTAGGTACATACGTGCAACTGCAGTTTTACTAATTCAGATTTTGTGTATAGTCGCAATATTACTTTAGGTCGTTTAAGTTAACGGTTTTAGGAGTCTGAGCAGCATGTTTGTGGTCAGGTCCTACGTATACATTTAGGTTACGGAAAAGCTGAGCGCCAAGTTTGTTCTTAGGCAGCATTCCTTTAACCGCTTTTTCTACTAAAATTGCAGGGTTCTTAGCCATTACGTTTTTAGCAGAAAGACTTCTTTGCCCACCTGGGTAACCGGTATGACGGATGTACGTCTTATCTTCCAGTTTGTTCCCGGTAAGGTTGATTTTGTCAGCGTTGATAACAATTACGTTATCGCCACAGTCAACGTGCGGAGTATAATTTGTTTTGTATTTACCTCTTAAAAGCATCGCAACTTTTGAAGCAAAACGTCCCAGATTATGCCCTTCAGCATCAACAACTATCCACTCTTTTTGTGCAGTGGCCTTGTTTGCAGAAACTGTTTTGTAGCTTAATGTGTTCACAGTAAATTATTTTAATTAAACATTCCATCCCCAATAAAGGGAGTGCAAAAGTACAATTATTTATGTGAAATACAAATACGTAGCAAAAAGTTTTACTCACAATGTATTTTATACCGTGCACCGTACTAAAACTGCATCTTTTTGAGGGTGTGCTATTTATTAACAACTACAAATTTCGAAACAGCTAATTTATTATATTTGATAAATTGATTACCGCTTACCCAACCTAACCTTTTTATAGTATGAAAAATATTGTTTTACTTGTATGCGCCTTATTATTAGTGTGCTGTTCTGCTAACCGTTCTGTAAGCATGGCAGGTACTTATAAAGCCCCTGAATGGAGTATCCCTGAATTAGTTTTAGCGAGGTTAAAAAATATGTCGGTTGCTGCAAACGAACACCTGGACCTTAAAAAGGATTTCACTTTTACCTATTCTAATTGTTCTATAAACGGAAGTGGCCATTGGAAGCTAAATAACGATACCTTACTCGTTTATTTTAAAAAGAAGCGTTTAATCATTGATGAACTAAATGATGATCCTAAATATAAGCCAGCTACACGATGCGATTCTATACCATGGAAATTTTTCGTAAGTAAAAACGGCACTGTTATTAAATATTTTGAAAAGCGAAAAAACGGTAGAACCATGTTGGTTGAGCTACACAGATATTAGAGCTATTAAGTTACTTATTAACAATAATTAAAAAAAATCAAATATTTAATTATAGATAAGTAATTTCCATGATACTTAGGTTTGATTTTATTGAGTATTTTATAAGTTTGTTTTGTATTTACAGTTAAACACAAAACACAAACTGCATGATTTCAAAAAAAATACTCCTTACGGCAGCCGCAGTGGCAGCATTAGCGGCCTGTTCTAAGAAAGAAACACCCGCCGGGCCAGATCCGCTGGTGGTAAACCGGGATACTACCGTAAGCCCTGCCGAAGATTTTTTTATGTATGCCAATGGTGGCTGGTTTAAAAAGCACCCCATACCGGCGTCTGACCGTAGTAACGGGATTTTCCGTACCATACAAGATACAGTAAACGCCCAGGTGCGTAAAATATGCGAAACATCGGCAGCCAGGACAGACGCCCGTAAAGGCAGTAACGAACAAAAGATAGGCGATTTTTACGGTAGCGGTATGGATACCCTGGCCATAAACAAAGCCGGCGTTACCCCGCTTGCACCATACTTTAAACAAATAGATGCTATAACTACGCCAAATGATGTAGCTATGGTTATGGCGGCATTGCGCCCGGCAGGTATTCGCCCGGGCTTTGGCTTTTATGTAGGGCAGGATGACCGTAATAGTGCCGAATATGCTGCGCAGTTTATGCAGGGTGGCCTGGGGTTGGGTAACCGCGACTACTATTTTAATACTGATGCCGAAGCAGTTAACATTCGTAAGGAATACCTGAAGCACCTGGAGGCCATGCTTAAGCTGGGTAATATTACCGGGGCTGCACAGGACGTTATGAACCTTGAAACGGAGCTGGCTAAAAATTCGCGTAAGCTGGAGGCATTAAGAGATCCCGAGAAAAATTATAATAAGATGGATTTGGCAGCGTTTAAACCCCTTATGCCCGCCATTACTACCGATGCACTCCTTAAAGAACTGGGCGTTAAAAATGTAAAAACGGGTATTGTAGGCCAGCCGGAATTTTTTACGGGGCTTAATAAAGTGCTTACCACATTTACGGTAGACCAGTGGAAAACATACCTTAAATGGAATGTAATTAACAGCATGGCTCAGTACCTTTCTACGCCGGTAGAAAAGCAGGATTTCCACTTTTTTAGTACGGTTATGGGTGGCGTGTCTGAACAAAAGCCGCGCTGGGAACGTGTGGTAAACGAAACCAACGGTGCCCTGGGCGAACTTATAGGTCAGGTATACGTTAAAGATTATCTGCCGGAAGGCACTAAAGAAAAGCTCCTTGAAATAGGTAATAACATTAAGGCGGTGTATGCAGACCATATTAAAAAACTGGACTGGATGAGCGAACCTACCAAAGTAAAAGCGCTTAACAAGCTGGATAAAATTATAATGAAAGTGGGCTACCCGGATAAGTGGAAAGACATGAGTAGTGTAAACATTACCCGCGCTTCGTATTGCGATAATGTGATGGCTGTAAACAAGTGGTCGTACAATGATATGGTAAACAGGCTAGGCAAGCCGGTAGACAGAACCGAGTGGAGTATGTATCCGCAAACCTACAATGCGTATTATAATCCCAGTAATAATGAAATCGTGGTGCCTGCCTGCAATATTATAGTGCCGGGCTTTGAAGGCCGCATGCCCGATGATGCCATACTGTATGGTATTATAGGTGGGAGCACCTTTGGGCACGAGATTACCCACGGCTTTGATGACCAGGGCAGCCAGTACGACGAGAAGGGTAACCTTAACAACTGGTGGACTGCAGAGGACAGGAGGAAGTTTGAGGAAAGAACCGCACGTATTGTAAAGCAGTTTAACAAGTTTGAGGCACTGCCAGGCAAGTTTGTAAACGGCGATGCCACACAGGGCGAAAACATAGCCGACCTTGGTGGTGTGGTTATGGGTTACGAAGCTTTTCAAAAGACCAAACAGTGTAAGGATAACGAAAAGCTAGGTGGCTTTACACCGCAGCAGCGTTATTTCCTTGCGTACGGGTACGCGTGGATGGTAAACATTAAAAAAGAAGCGCTATCCCAGCAAATAATGACGGATGTACACGCTCCGGCAAAATTCCGTATAAATGGCCCGCTGGCTAATATACCGGAGTTTTATGAAGCCTTTGGTGTAAAACCGGGCGATAAAATGTACCAGCCCGATAGCCTTAGGGTATCTATCTGGTAATGTTATACGCATAAGTGCAAATACAAACGGCTGCCTTTATCGGGCAGCCGTTTTTTGTTTCTTTGGTTTAAAAACCTTCAGCTTGGTGCTGTACAATACTTTGTAGGCGGGCTTGGGTTTACCCGTGCGTGCCACGTAGGCAAACTTATATTTTTTAGTGTCTGATGCAGATAGTACAACCTCATTGCCCGTATATGAGTCGAGTACACGGGTATCGGCAGTGTTGCTTATGGCTATGCGCTCTGCCAGGCCGGTGCCTTTGTCGGTTATAGGGTAGCCTTTGTATACCTGTTTCCCTGCGGAAACTACGGTAACCTCGCCGCCAATGAAGTTTTGCGTAAGCACCAGTACTGATTTTGTTTCGGCGCTGGCATCAAGGGTTTTTAGCAGCGTTGCCGTTTCTGCAGCCGACGCACCCTTAAATTTCTCACTGTAGGATATGTTGCTTATTTTACCCGCTGTGGCAGTGGTTTTGCGTTTTGTGCTTTTGCACATTACAAGCATTAGTGCCAGGGGTAGCAGCAGGAGTATCTTTTTCATAATCGCGGCATTTTGCGTTAAAGATAATCTTACAACGGCGCACGTGCAAGTGCTTTAGTATTTATATAACGCCATAAAAAACCGAAAGGCTTCCCCTCATGGAAGCCTTTCTTCATTGAAACAAAATTAACCCAAACTATTGTTTCAAAAGCTTTACGGTTTCTGTGCGTCCGGTGGTATCGGTAATTTTTACCAGGTATACCCCTTTGGCAAAGGTGTTTATGTCTATGTTTTCATTTGCTGTAACAGCCGTCTTTTTGCGTATAAGCTGGCCGTTAAGGCTAAAAATTTCCACGCTGCCGGATACCGTTACCTTAAAGCCCGATGTTGCCGGGTTAGGGTACAGCAGTAGCGGTGTTGTGTTTTTAACCGTACCGGTAGATAACGTATCTGTAAGCTTAAATATTTTAAAGCCCAGCGCCGGAATGTTACCCGGATTAAGCCCTGCAAAGCCACCATCTGAGGTTACTTGCTGTTCTATAACCTCGGTATTGTTTAGCAGGTTAGTAAACGCGTACGTACTAGGGGGTATGTTACCGTTAGCAAGTGTAAGTTGTGCATCGGTTATTGCCGTACCGCCCATGTTTACCACAACCAGTATGTTTTGCCCCTGGTACTGGCGTACAAAAGCAATAAGTGCTGCGTTAGATGCTGTTACCGGCAGGTAAGTACCCTGCCTAAGCGTTACTTCGTTGTTACGTATGCTTATCAGGTCGCGGTACAGGTTCCATAAAGAGCCTGTTGTGGTTTGCTGCGCGGCTACGTTTTTAGTAGTATAATCGGCATTAACACTGCGCCACGGGCTACCGGTAGTAAAGCCTGCGCCAGTGGTACCTGTCCACTGCATAGGGGTGCGTATGTTTTCATCGGGCTTAATACCCGTGATACCTATTTCTTCACCGTAGTAAATGTATGGTATGCCGGGAAGGGTAAGCAATAGTGCCGCCGCCGCCTTAGCCTTATCGGTACTGTTGCCCAGCTGGCTCATAAGGCGGTTTTCGTCATGGTTGGTAAGGAACGTACCCCATTGTAAAAACGGATAGCTGCCCATAACCTCATTCATTTTGTTTATAAGACCTGTGGCGCTGCCTGTAGTAAGGCTGGTAATAATGTTGTCTGAAAGATCGAACTCAAAGCAGTAATCCAGCCCGTTGTTGTTAGTATATTGTTTTGCTACGCTGGTTACATCCCAGGCTTCGCCTACGGCAAAGGCATCGGGCTTAACCGATTTATAGTATGTGCGGAAATCACGCCAAAAGGCTATGGTCTGTGGGTCGTCCTGTACTACACCGGGGCTTTCGTACAGGTAGCGTACGGCATCCAGCCTAAAGCCATCGGCATCCATTTCGGTTAGCCAAAAAGAGGCAATGTCCTGAAATGCGGTATGCACGGCAGGGTTGTTATAATTTAAATCAGGCATGCTGCTGGCAAAGGCTCCATAGTAATAACTGCCGTTTTGCAGGTACCACGGGTTAGCCGAAAACGGACCCAGTGTGCCCGGATTGGTATTACTCCATACAAACCAGTTGCGGTAGCTGTTAGTAGTATTTGCTGCCGATTGTGTAAACCACGGGTGCTGGTTGCTGGTGTGGTTCATAACAAGGTCTATGATTACCTTAATGCCGCGCTGGTGGCAGGCCGCTATAAGGGCTGCAAAATCTGCATTGGTGCCGTAGTCTTGCTCTACCGCCATATAATTGGTAACATCATAACCGTGGTAGCTTGGCGATTCCATTATTGGCATAAGCCAAATTCCAGTAATGCCAAGATCGCTAGTGGTGTTAGGGTTGCCATCGTTAAGATAATCCAGTTTGCTTATAAGCCCCTGGATGTCGCCTTTACCATCGCCGTTACTGTCTTTAAAGCTGCGTACAAATACCTCGTAAAATACGCGGTCGTTCCACCAGTGGGTTTCCATAGGGTCTATACGTATAAGGTTGGTAAAGGTTTGGGTTGCGGTTTCTCCGGCAGCGTTAGTAATGGTAAGGGTAACGCTGTAGTTGCCCGGGGTAGCGTAGGTAACGTTAGGGTTTTGGGCTGTAGACGTAGCCGGTGTAGCACCCGGTAACGACCAAGACCATTGTACAGGCGTGCCCGATGAGGCATCGTTAAACGTAATAACCTGACCTGGTTGTGCTATAAGTGCCGATGGTGTAACGTTTACCACAAGCGCGTTAGCTGGAATCTGGTCGTTGTACCAGTAGCTTACCACGTCATTAGCCACGGCGGTATAGCTGCGGTTAGCACGACCCCCCGGAAACTCCTCTGTGCCGTTCCACTGGGCGTTTATACGGGTTTTAAACTGGTAGTTTGTACCCACGGTAAGTTGCAGGGTTCCGGTATAAATACGGTCGCCATCTGTATCGGTTAGTATTGTAGTAGGGCTGCCCCAGTTGTTAAAGCTGCCCGCAATATCTACGGTTTGTGTAGATGGATTAAAGTTGCCCAGAGTAATCTGGTAACTCATGTTTACCCTGAATGCTACACTGGTGGTTTGGCTGTAGCCAATGGCAGCAGCCAGCAGTGCAAAATACAGGAAGATGTTTTTTGGAAATGTTTTCATTCGGGGAAAATGGTTTATAACAAAAGGCTCCCCTTTAATAAAGGAAGCCCTTTGCCTAACTAATACTTATTTAACTAACACAAATATATTTATTCTTTTACCAGTTTAACGGTGCTTACGCGGTTAGTGGTATCGGTAATTTTTACCAGGTAAATACCTTTGCTCAGTCCGCTTACGTCAAAGCTGTTGCCGTTAGCGTTAGACCCGAAGGTTTTTACCAGCTGGCCTGTAAGGGCGTATACTTCGGCTTTGTTTACCGGTGTACTTACGTAGAACTGGTTTGTAGCAGGGTTAGGGTATAGTACAGAAGCAGTAAGCTGCTGTGGTGTTTGCGTACCCAGAGATCCTGGCTTGTTACCGTAAATCCTGAACTCACCCGGCTGTAGTGTTACCGTGCTTACGGTACTGGCTATGGTAGTGCCATCCATAAGGTTATACCAGTCGCCGGCTATAGAAAACGATGTGTTTACGGTTTGTGTACCGGTGCTAAAGTTAGCCAGTACAATTACCGCTTTAAGGTCGTTTTCGGTAAGGTTGTTGTTCCAGATGTCTATCCTTGGCGTAAGCGTACCCGACGCTATGGTAAACGTAGTGGTGTTAAACACCTCGTTGCTCATGCGCAGGTTTAGGATTTTCGCCCAGGTATCATAGATAGCGGTACGGTTATCGTTAGTAGTATACCCTATAGCCGATGGTATAGGCTTAGGGTTAGTACGGCATGATGTATTGTAAGTACCGTTTTCGCAGTAGTTAAGGCCGTAATCGTATCCCAGTTCGCCAAACTGCCATAGCATTTTAGGACCCGGTACGGTAAATAGTAGTGCGCCTACCGCTTTTTGCCTTTCAAGGGCAGTAGCCAGTGTGCGTACGTTGTAGCTTCCGGCAGAGGCACCATATAGCAGGTTTTTGTACATAAGCCTTTCTTCGTCGTGGCTTTCGGCGTAGCCCATTACCCTTGGGGCAGAGTAGCCGCGGTTTTCAAAATCCAGGTTGTTTATGTTGCTGTTGTCCTGGTAGCCCATGGTAAGCTGGTTAAACTGGCTGTTAAAGTTAGCCCATGGCATAATACCTTTGCCTTCGGCAATGCGGTAGTTAGCCCATTCTACTTCTTCGTTAGCGCTGCCGCCCACACCAAGGTGTTCAAAAATCACATATTGGTTAGGGTCTACAGCCCACTGATAGTCGGCGTATTGCTTAAGGATAGCTACGCGGTCTGCCTGGTAGCCGTTAGTACAGGTATCGTCTGAAGCGGTACAGTTTTGTGTGAAACCTTTGGTAAGGTCCCACCTGAAACCGTCTATGTTAAACTCGTTAATCCAGTGCTCTACGGTACGTTTTACATAGTATTGTGTAAGGGCGCTTTGGTGGTTAAGGTCGCTACCTACGCTGTATGAGTGCCTTGCCACGGTGTTACAATATGGGTTTTCTGTAGAAGGGTCGCCAAAGCCGTCGCCATCTGCATCTGCTGCCCACATACGTGCCAACGGAGAGCGGCCGTATACGTGGTTAAGAGCTACGTCTAGTATTACCGCTATGCCGTTTTGGTGGCACAGGTCTATAAAGGCTTTCATGCTTTGGGCAGTACCGTAAGACTTATCCGGAGCCATGTGGAACGCGGTGTTGTAACCCCAAGATATGTTTCCTTCAAACTCCATAACCGGCATAAGCTCTATGGCGTTTACATGCAGGTTTTTAAGGTAGTCTATTTTAGCCGAAAGGTTATCCCAGGTTTTAGTAACGTCCCAGTCGCGGATTAGCGCTTCGTAAACGATTAGTTTTTCCTTAGCAGGGCGCTGGTAGTTTGTAGCCTGCCAGTTGTAAGCCTGCTGGCCCGTTTGTAGTACAGATACTTCAAACTTTTGCCCGGCAGGGTATGCCGGTAGGTTAGGGTATACATCGCTGGTTATATACGGATCGTCAAAAGGAGATAGTACAAGGGTACTAAAAGGGTCGGCTGTTTTTACAAGCGCCTGGGTGCCGCTTAGCGGGGTTTGGTCTACTACCCAATACTGGTAGGTATAAATTTGCCCCGGTGTAAGGCCCTGTAGCTGTAACCAGAATTTACCGGTTGCAGGATCTTTTTTCATGGCATACGCGCTGGTAGGGGTGTAGTTGTTAAAGCTGCCCGCTACATAAACAAAGTCTTTACCAGGCGCGTTTAGCACAAGGGTAGCTTTTGTATTATCGGCATCGTTATAAGTAATTCCGTCTACAACGCCAGATGGCATTGTTTGGCTCAGGATGCCAGGGTTTACCATAACGTCAAAACTCTTGGTAATTACATTTGTACCCATGGTAGCTACAAGGTCGTAGTGGGTGTTCTCTGTAATGTTACTATGGGTAAAGCTGTAAGAAGCTGTAGAGGCATTAGCGTTAATCTCGGTACCGTTAGCTTTAAGGCTGTAGCTTGCATTACCACCGGTATTGGTAGCTGCAATGTTAAGGCTTCCGCCCGAGTTTAATAATGTTGTACTGTTTTCTGCAGGGCTGGTTAATGTAACCTGAAAGGCACCTACGTTAACGAAGTAATCTGAACTTTGGGGTGAACCTGTAGCTGCCCTGAATACCACACATATTTGGGTTATGGTGCTGGTAGTAGGAACGCCAAAATAGGTGTAAAGATCTGGAGTAATATCCAGCTTATAGTTAGTGCCGCTTACAAGGGTAAGAGCCGGCTGGGTAGTGTTGTTACCCCATGAGCCTTTTACGTTTTGCCACTGTGCGCCATCTACGGTAAGGCCTATGTGGGCATAAATAGTACCTGTATAGGTAGCAAGTGGTGTGCCTGCCTTGTTAAAATTAAGGGTTATAGGGGCAGTAGGTATACCCGGAGATGGGGTAGTGGTTACCTGTGCCTGAACCAAAACAGACAGGAACAATAAAATAAGTAAAGTAATCTTTTTCATTGCTTCGATTTTTTATTAAAAGGGGGCTGCAAAAAAACAGCCCCCGGGTTTTAATCTTATAACAGATATTAGTTTATTGGAATAAACAGGTATCTTCCGTCAAGGTCGTTAAACCATACCTCGTAGTTACCTGCTGTATCTGCAGTTACAGGTATGTTAGGATCGCTTGCGTTAGCACCTTTTCCGGCAGGGAAGCTGTTTGCGCCCCAGCTGTTTGTCCATTGGTCATCTGCCCTGAACTTTGTTCCGCCCACACCAAGAGTTATGCTTGCAAGGTGCCATACGTGAGGGTTATCAGTAGAGTTTGTAAGGTTTGTATCGCTATCCCATCCAGTAGGTGTAGCATCGCCCAAGATACCAATGTTGTATGTTGGTGCCGCAGAAGCATCGTAAGGAGTAACGCTGTACGTGTTGTCAGCAGTGTTTACCGTAACAGTGTAGTAACCTGCCGTAGCAATGTTTATTGGTGATGGATCGCTTCCTGTACCGTCGTTAAGGGCAAGAACACCGTCTGCACTAGAACCATATTGTGGATGCCAAGCGCCTTTAGTATTAAGGAATTTAAGGCCACCTGCTTTAAAGTATCCTGTAAAGTAGAATAGATCTTTGTTAGCGGCATCCCTAAATAGCGGTGTGTTACCGTTGTTGTTGCTCCAGCCGGCTTCTGTAGCGTCTCCTACCATGTACATTTGTTTAGGAGGCACAACGCCTGTAAACGGAGTTACGCTTATTTCTACCGAGTTACTGTATATAACCTGGTCGCCCACGTGAGCTTTTACCCTTACATTAAATGTAGCAGGAACATCTGGAGTAGCGCCAAGTGCTGTAACAGCATCGTTAAGTATGCCTCCTGTAATTGCAACCTGTGTAGTACCTACAGTGGTAGCAAATACGTATGGTGTATCAAAGTTTTGGCCTGCTACGTCTATTTCCAGGTCGTAGTTAGCTATAATGCCTTCGCCAAAGCTGGCTGCAGACCAAACAAAACGTTCTGCAGTAGCCTCTTCAGTTTCCTGGGTAAGAACGTATGAGTTACCTTCTTCCGGTGCAGATAGTACTACATTACCGCTGGCTTGTACCACTGGCCTGTTTTCTACATCGTCTGAATTACAAGATACGGCAAATATGGCCAGTATCGCTATGATGGAATTTTTTATAGTTTTCATGTTATTTTGAGCTAAAATCTTACGTTAAAATATTAATATCCGGTGTTTTGTTGCAGTAATGGGTTAGCTGCTAACGCTGTTAATGGTATAGGGAATAATTTCCTGAAGCTAGGAGTAGGGCTACCATTTTTAGTATTGCCTTTCCACTCCCATACGTATGATCCACCTGTAAATTTGCCAAAACGGATAAGGTCTGTTCTGCGGTGTCCTTCCCAGTGTAGTTCACGGCCCCTTTCATCCAGGATGAAGTTAAGGTTAAGAGAACTTACATTAAATGCATTGCTGCCATAGGCACGCTGCCTAACAAGGTTTAGGTAGTTAACTCCCTGCGCTGTATTAGCGCCTGTTCTTGCAGCACACTCTGCATACATAAGGTAAGCATCTGCAAGCCTGAACATAGGGAAATCCGTATCTGCAAAAGTACCTGTAGCATCAGATCCCTGTGCACCTGCTGCTGTAACGTTTTTCCATTTTGCTATGGCATAGCCATCAGAAAATGTAGATATATCGGCTATTTCGCGTTTTTGGCCGTTTGTATAGAAGTTAGCACGGTCATCCGGAGCACCGGCTTCAAACTTATCTACAAAATTAGCTGTAGTACGCACACCGCCCCATCCGCCGGCAACACCAAAGTCTGTAGGGTTCATGCTGCCACCTATAGGAGCATGTACAAGGAAGGTAGTACCACCATAGGTTTGGGTTTTAAGACCGTCAAACGCTATTGCAAATATTACTTCGTTTTGCGCGCCGTTACGGTCGTTATCTGCTAAAAACAGCTCATCATAATCGGTATGTAGCGAGTAGCCTGCACCAATAATGTTGTTTAGTGGTGTAAAGGCATCGTTAAACCTATCTGTACCTATGTATACCTGCGCATTCATGTACAGTTTTGCTTCAAGCATCCATGCTGCTGCCCTGTCTGCCCTTGGGTAATCGTTTGTACGAGGCTCTTTTAATAGTGGCTCTATTTCTTTAAGCTCTTTTTCTACGAAATCAAATACCTCGCGGGTAGTAGCCTGTTCCGGTAAAAAGTAATCTGTAGGATCATTTTCTGTAACAAGGCCTACGCGTCCGCCAAAAAGGTCTATAAAATGCCAGTAGCTAAGCGCTCTTACAAACCGTGCTTATGCACGGTACAGCTGACTTTTTTCCTTTGCAGCGGCATCAAGGCCACGTGCAGCCAGTTTTTCATCTGTACTCTGCCTTAAAAACTCGTTACAGTTTTTAATTTCATAGTCTAAACGGCTCCAGGTAGCGCTGATAAAGTTATCGCCTGCAGACCAGGTTTGGTAATGGAAATCTTTAATAGTCTGGTCATTCCAGCCTATAACAGCTTCGTCTGTTGTAAGTTCCTGCATGTACCAAAGTCCGCGTATGTACTGGCTAAAACCTTCGTCTATACCAGATATGTCCGGAGAACCGGCAGGGCCTGTTTGCCCTGTGATGGCAAAGCCTGCATATAGTTTTGCAAGGGCTTGTGTATATCCTTCGGGAGTGCTGTACAGCTCATCTGCGGTAGGCAGCGATGCTGTGGCAGGGTCTGACTGATCCAGCTCGTTAAGGCACGAGGTCAGCGAAAGCGACGCCAATAGCAGTCCTGTAAAAAGTTTAATATTAAAATTTTTCATAGTGCGGTCAATTTTTTAAAAGTTCAGGTTAAGACCAATAGTGTATATGCGTGGTCTAGGATATAGGTTGTTGTCTATACCGCCGGCAATTTCAGGGTCAATACCTTTATAAGGAGTGATTACAAATACGTTTTGTACGGCACCTGTAAGCCTCATGGTTGTACCCTGGTTAAATACATCGTTAAAGGTATAGCCCAGTGTTACGTTATCCATCCTTAAGTACTCTGCTTTCTGTATGTAGTAGTCAGACAGGTATTGTGGCCTTACAAATCCGGTTTCAAGTACATTAACGGTCATGTTGTTAAGGTACGAACCGTTTGTAGGTATGCCCGTGTTACCGTTACCGGTGTTAGAAGCTACGTTGTTGTAGTTGTAGTTACCATAGCTACCACGGAAACTCATGCTTAACCACCAGTTGCCTACCGTAAGGTCTGTGTTAAAACCATAGAAAACATCAGACTGTGGTTTGTGGAAGCGGTACATATCGTCTCCGTTAACAACGCCATCTTTGTTACGGTCTACATAAACACCTTCAACCGGTTTGCCGTTAGCGTCGTACGCTTGCTCAAACACGTAGTAAGAGTTTGGCCAAAAGCCTACCTGGTTGTTTTGTATCGTAGAACCTACTCCGCCACTAATACCGCCTGTAAGGTAGCCAGGGAAGTTTGGTACTTTTTGGTTAAACAGGCTTGTGATTTCAGAGGTTTGCCAGGTTACGTTACCACCCACTCTCCAGGTTACTTTGTCATTTTTAATAGGGTAGGTATCTACTGCGAATTCTACACCTTTGTTTTTCAGGTCACCAATGTTGTAGTAAGACCTGTTAGAGAAGTTAACACCCTGAGGGTTTTGGGCATACTGTATAAGGTCTTTAGTGGTACGGTCATAGTACTCTAATGAACCTGTAATGCGGTTGTTAAAGAATCCGTAATCAACACCTATGTTGTAGGTTGTAGTTTCTTCCCACTTAAGGTTTTTGTTGTTAGGTAGCGGAGCTGCCGTAGTAGAGTAAATAGGGTTACCGCTGGCATCATATCCTACAAGGTATTGTGCAGTGTTATTACTTACTGTATATAACGGCACTGATGGGTAAAGTGCGCCTGTATCCTGCTGTCCGGTAATACCCCAGCTGGCACGGATTTTAAGGTCGCTAACCAGTTTGCTGTCAGCAAGGAAACTTTCCTCTTTTACTTTCCACGCAGCAGAAGCAGCCGGAAAGTAACCCCAACGGTTATCTTTTGTAAAACGAGATGAACCATCTGCCCTGAATGAACCGTTTAAGATATACTTATCTGCAATGGTAATAGTACCCCTGCCAAAGAACGACTGAAGGTTTAGTACATTGTTGTAAGGTAAACCAGGGGTAGTTAGGTTATTCTGGTAAGAATAGCTTGATGATGATCCCTGGTAGTTGAAGTTCTGGTAGTTGTAACCGCCGGTAACATCAAAGTTTGTTTTTATAGACTCCAGGTATTTAGTGTAGTTAAAATACAGGTCCATAACCTGGATTTTGTTTGTGCTGCTGTTTGTGTAAGAGTTACCAAATTCACCAGGAACAATGTAGTCTACATCTGTATTACCATAGGTACGGCCGCTAGCGTAGTCGTAACCAAAGTTAGCAATCAGTTTCATATCTTCCCAGCCGTGGATTTTGTAATCAAGCTTAGCATTACCTATACTACGGAAGTTATTACCGTAATTGTGTATTTGGTTTAGCATGGCTACAGGGTTGCGGCTTGCAAGGGTTTCAAATGTAGTAGAGTTAGGTTTTGTCCATTGGAAATATGTACCATCTGCATTACGTACCGGTTTTGTAGGGTCAAATGCAATGGCAGCACCTATAGCACCTCCGTTTGCATAAATGTTATGCATTACAGATGATTTGTTGTTTACTTCCAGTTTAAGGTGTTTGTCAAAGAAGTTACCTGTAAGGTTAGCACCCAGGGTAGTTCTTTCAAAACTGTCAGTTTTAAGGATACCGTTCATGCTGGTATAGCCCATAGACGCCCTGTAGGTAAGGTTGTCTGTACCGCCCTGAGCAGCAATGTTGTGGTCTGTACCGGTAGCCGTGCGGAAAATTTCCTTTTGCCAATCTGTATTAGCAGTACCAAGCAATGCTATCTGATCTGCAGTAGCACCATTTTTAGGGTCGTTTACATACGCCCTGTACTGGTCTGCGCTAAGTACATCAACTTTTTTAGCAATTTGGTATACCTGGTAGTTACCGTTGTAGGTAAACTTCATTTCGCCACTTTTACCTCTTTTTGTAGTGATTATAACCACACCGTTACTAGCGCGTGAACCGTAAATAGCGGTAGCGGCAGCATCTTTAAGAATGGTCATGCTCTCTATATCATTCTGGTTAATGGTTGCCAGCGGGTTACGTCCACCTCCTGCACCACCACCACCGTTTTCCAGTGGAACACCATCAATAACATAAAGAGGGTCGTTGTTAGAGTTTAATGAAGATCCGCTACGTATACGTACCGTAGAGCCAGAACCCGGAGCACCACCGGCAGTAGTAACCTGCACACCGGCTGCGCGCCCTTGTATTAGCTGTTCTGCACCTACAATAGGGCCTTTTTGAAACTGCTCTGCACTAATGGTAGTAACCGCTGCAGAGTTGTTCTTTTTAGTAGTAGTACCGTAACCAATAACTACCACCTCTTTAAGTTGGGTAGTTTCTTCGGCAAGTTTTACATCTAAGGTTTTCTGGCCTGTGTACGATACCGTTTGCGAGGCATAACCAATAAATGAGAATATAATACGGTTTCCGCTTTTTACGGCCGGTAGGGTATAGTTACCGTCCATGTCTGTGGAAGTACCGTTTTGCGTACCTTCTACCAATACGTTTACGCCCGGTAGAGGGTCGCCTGTAGTGTTATCGCGTACTGTACCTTTTAGTGCTCCGGTTTGCGCCCAAAGCCCTAAAGGTAGCATCAGCAATAACAGTAAAAACTTCTGATACATAGTTTTCATACAAGTTGTTTAGGTTAAATTTGCGTTTTTGTATAGCTTAAAAAATCACTTCACGAGTTAAAATTATCTAAAAGGAGTTTAGGAAAAAAACGTTTTCGCCCAACACCCCTTACTACAACGTTGTCGTGTTGAAAACTTTCGATAATCAGCCCGTTAGAAGCGACGAATATTGAGTTTTTGAAAATATAAAATCAATACATTTTCAATTTCATAAATAAATACCACATTAGATTTAAATTTGTTAATCCTGTGGGTTAAGGGTACTTATTAATGTGTGTGAGTTTTGCAAATAAGTTTGCGTGAGTTTTGTGAGTTTTTGCGCGTGTGGTTTTCTACATAGGCTATTTTCGTTTATAATTGTTTAAAAATCTGAGGTATTGGCATTATACAAGCTGTTTTAATAGCAATAAGCAGATTTTTATGGGGCAAGGCTTGGGTTATATTTACGAAATTATAGTATTTATGGTTTATAACATACCGGTACCTACCAGTTTATGTCGGTTTACCTACCACTTTTCAAACGATTTCGTTTCGTTAATTGCTGTTATAAAACTGTTTCTTAAGTACAATATGGTTTTAATAGGTTGTAAAACAGTAAATTTGCCTCTTTAGCATCCCGTGGCTGGATTTATGCATTTCTGCCTTATATTTGTAAAAAGCACCCTTTGTGCGGTGTCAACGTGCCGGCCTGGTGCCGGCCACATATACTCCTCTATACAATATGAAAAGACAAGTTACCCTGAAACAAATAGCCAAAGAGCTGGATGTGTCTATAAGTACCGTTTCTAAATCGTTGCGAAACAGCCCTGAGATAAGCGAAGATACCCGCCTTAAGGTACAGGCGTTTGCCAAGCTGTATAACTATAAGCCTAATAACATAGCCCTGAGCCTTAAAAATAAGAAAACCAAGACCATAGGTATTATTATCCCGGAAATTGTACACCACTTTTTTGCCACGGTAATTAGCGGCATAGAGCAGGTGGCAAACGATCATGGGTACAACGTAATTGTGTGCCTTAGTAACGAGTCGTTTGATAAAGAGGTAATTAACATGGAAATGCTGGCCACCGGCAGTACCGATGGCTTTATTATGGCGCTTAGTAAAGAAACCCAGCAAAAACGCGATTTTCACCACATACAGGAGGTAATAAACCAGGGTATGCCGGTGGTAATGTTTGACAGGGTTACTAACGATGTACTGTGTGATAAAGTAATTATAGACGACCAGCTTGCTGCCTACGAAGCAGTAGATTACTTTATAGGTAAAGGGTTTAAAAAAATAGGCCTTATAACCACGGTAGACTACGTAAGTGTGGGCCGCCTGCGTACCGATGGCTATGTAAACGCGCTGAGCGACCACGGCTTAGCCATAGACGAAAGCCTTATTGTAAAGATAGAAGACATAGACGGCTGTGCCAGTAAAATAGAAGCGCTGCTTCGCGATAACAAGCCCGACGCCATATTTGCGGTAAACGAACTGTTTGCGGTAACAGCCATAAAACTGGCCTCAAAAATGGGTATACGCATACCCGAAGAGCTTTCGGTAATAGGGTTTACAGACGGTATTATTTCGCAATTTAGCAGCCCTGCAATTACTACTGTGAGCCAAAATGGCGAAGTTATGGGTGGGCGTGCTGCCAAGCTGCTCATAGACAGGCTGGAATCAGAGGAAGAGGAAACAGGTGAGCCGGAACATTACCGCACAGAACTCATAGCCACCCACCTGGTAGTGCGCGACACCACAGAATAGTTTATTCGGTTATTTGCTACTTTGGTTATTCGGCGGCGGGGGAGCTTCGTTGCTTTGATAAGCGGATTTTACAATCCGTGCTGTCATGGTTTATAGGATTGAGTACGCATTCCCCTCCTTCGGAGGGGTGCCCGTAGGGCGGGGTGGGAAACATATTGGCAATACCGAAAAGATGGGCTTGTTTATCTCTATAACCCACCCTGGCTTTCAGCCACCCCTCCAAAGGAGGGGAATGCCACTCAGCCGAATCATTACATAATCCGCGCTATCAGAAGTCGGTGTTCTGAATTAAAATACTAACATATCCACAAATCCACCTCTTTCAAATAACCAAATCCACAAATAGCCACATCCACCAAAAAACTACGACAACCTTGTAGTTTTGGGTAATAAACTTAAAAACAGTATATTAAAAAATATAATTCCGCCCATAGTGGCGGATTTTTTTTTTGCCCTATGTGAACCAACCGATTAAAAAACCATTATATTTGTGCTGATTATCAAAGCTTAAAATTTCACTTCACACAATTAAGTTTTGATAAGCTACGCGCTTATCGTATTAATAATCATTAAATTACGATAATGGAAAAGCGTAAATTAGGCTTCTGGGAAATCTGGGGCATGAGCTTCGGTTATCTCGGAATCCAAATGGGCTTTGCGTTACAAAACGCAAACGCCAGCCGTATTCTCCAGATTTTTGGTGCAGATGTGCACACCCTTTCCTGGTTCTGGATCATTCCGCCACTTATGGGGCTTATAGTACAGCCGGTTATTGGCCATTACAGCGACCGCACCTGGACACGTTTCGGGCGCCGTAAACCCTATTTCCTCGCAGGGTCGCTACTGGCAGCTCTTGGCCTTGTATGTATGCCGCAGGCGGGTGCGCTTACCGCCATTATGCCCGCATTGTGGGTAGGGGCAGGCTTCCTTATGATAATGGATGCCTCGTTTAACGTAGCCATGGAACCCTTCCGTGCACTGGTGGCCGATATACTTCCGGCAGACCAGCGTACACTGGGTTTTAGCGTACAAACTGCCCTTATAGGCTTTGGAGCTGTAATAGGCTCATGGCTGCCGTACGCGCTAACCAACTGGTTTGGCGTGTCTGATGCAGCTACCGATGGTGGTGTACCTTACCACCTTATTTTATCTTTTATAATAGGTGCAGCGTGCCTTTTGGGCGCGGTATTGTTTACCATTGCTACTACAAAAGAATACTCACCGGAGGAAATGGCAGCTTTTGAGGCCGCTAGCGGTGAAGTTGAAGCAAAGGAAGAAGCCCATTCTATAAAAGACATTTTTACTGATTTTGCTAAAATGCCACAAACCATGCGCCAGCTTAGCTGGGTGCAGTTCTTTTCATGGTTTGGTTTATTTGGCATGTGGGTATTTACTACCCCTGCCATAGCACACCACCTCTATGGTACCCCGCTTAAAGAGCTTAGCGAATTTACCCCGGCAGAAACTGCCCTATATAATAAGGCGGGAGACTGGGTAGGTATCATCTTTGGGGTGTACAACGCCGTTTCGGCGGTTATAGCGCTGTTTATACCGGCTATTGCCCACAAACTGGGGCGTAAGAAAACCCATTTCTATGCGCTTATCATTGGTGGTGCAGGGCTAATATCAGTGTACTTTGTTCCAAATCCTAACTGGCTTATCCTTTCTATGGTGGGCGTAGGTGTGGCGTGGGCAAGTATACTGGCTACGCCGTATGCCATACTTTCGGGTGCTATACCGGCCAGGAAAATGGGTGTTTACATGGGTATATTTAACTTTTTTGTGGTAATTCCGCAAATTGTAAATGCCATTATAGGCGGCCCTATGGTAAAATACTTGTATGGCGGTAATGCCGTGTATGCCATAGTGGCGAGTGGTATCTCGTTTATTATTGCGGCATTTTTTGTAACCCGTGTAAAAGACACCGAAGACACAAAAGCATAAAATCCAAAATTTTTCCCCAAACGTTTTTGAACTAACTAAAATGAAACAAAAAGCATTCATTTTCGACCTTGATGGCGTAATTGTAGACACGGCAAAGTACCACTACCTGGCATGGAAAAGAATTGCCAACCGCCTGGGTATTGATTTTACGCACGAACATAACGAACTGCTAAAAGGCGTAAGCCGCGTTCGATCGCTCGAAATTATACTGGGCCTGGGTAACATACAGGCTACAGATGAAGAAAAAGAAAGTTGGCTTGTAGAAAAAAATACCGATTACCTTAACTATATAAACAACATGCAGGCCGATGAAATCCTGGATGGCGTGGTGCCTGTACTGGATTGGCTTAAAGCCAATAACCAGCTTATAGCACTGGGTTCGGCAAGTAAAAACGCGCGTCCTATACTGGAAAAAGTAGGCATACTGCATTATTTTGATGCTATTGTAGACGGCAATGATGTAACCAATGCCAAGCCAGATCCTGAGGTGTTCCTTAGGGCGGCGCAGCTGCTGGGCAAAACACCTGCCGACAGCATTGTTTTTGAAGACTCCATGGCTGGCGTGGAAGCGGCTAACATAGGCGACATGACCAGCGTAAGCATAGGCGACCCGGCCGTATTGCAGGGGGCGCATTACAACTTTAGCTCTTTTGACAAGATAAACACACATTTCCTAGAAAACCTTACAAACAATTAAGCTACTACACAATGAACCAGGATTATATACTACCAGACAATTGGTCGGTAATTGAAGAAGGATTTGATGCAGAGAGGGTACGTTCATCCGAGAGCCTTTTTAGCATTGGTAACGGCGCCATGGGTCAGCGTGCCAATTTTGAAGAACAGTATAGCGGCCACACGTTTCAGGGCAGCTATATAGCCGGGGTATATTATCCGGATAAAACAAAAGTGGGATGGTGGAAAAACGGCTATCCGGAGTATTTTGCCAAAGTGCTTAACGCGCCAAACTGGATAGGCATAGATGTAGCAGTAAACGGCGAGGCACTAGACCTTGCCAAATGCAGTGTGGTAAATAACTTCCGCCGCGAACTAAACATGAAAGAGGGCTGGTACAGCCGCTCTTTTGAAGCAGTGCTGCAAAACGGTACTGAGATTAAAGTGAATGTAAAACGCTTCCTTTCGGTAACGGAAGATGAACTGGGCGTTATAAAATATGAAGTTACCCCGCTTAACCGTGCGGCGGTAATTACCTACGCACCGTATGTAGATGCGGGTGTAAAAAATATGGATGCTAACTGGGAGGAAACCTTCTGGGAACCTACCGGGGTGCAGCAGGGTGTTAACGAAGGTTTTGTTACGGCACGTACGTTTAAAACCAGGTTTGGCGCGGCTACCTATATGCACAACAGCATTTTCTTAAACGGTAACGACATAGAAGCCCTGCCGGTTGCAGCTGAGGCTACCGAAAGCAAGGTGCAGTTTACCTATAGCGTAGAGGCTAACCAAAACGATACCGTAGGTATTGTAAAATTTGGCGGGTATACCGTAACGCTAAACCATGCCGAAGATGCTTTGATAGATGCTGCAAAGGCGGTTATTGCTTCGGCGAAAGCAAAAGGCTATGATGCGCTGCTTGAGGAGCAAAAACAGGCTTGGGCGGGCATTTGGGAAATGGCCGACATTACCATAGATGGCGACGTAAAGGCGCAGCAGGGTATCCGTTTTAATATTTTCCAATTGAACCAAACGTACCTGGGTAAAGACCCAAGGCTAAACATAGGCCCTAAAGGTTTTACCGGCGAAAAATACGGAGGTTCTACCTACTGGGATACCGAGGCATACTGTATACCGTTTTACATGGCTACAAAAGACCAGCAGGTGGCACGTAACCTGCTTACCTACCGCCATAACCAGCTGGGCAAAGCCATAGAAAATGCCGAAAAACTGGGCTTTAAAAACGGTGCGGCACTGTACCCTATGGTTACCATGAATGGCGAGGAATGCCACAACGAATGGGAAATTACCTTTGAGGAAATTCACCGTAACGGTGCGATTGCCTTTGCTATATACAACTATTACCGCTTTACCGGCGATTACAGCTACATCCCCGAAAAGGGACTTGAAGTACTTATTGGTATCGCGCGTTTCTGGCACCAGAGGGCTACGTTCTCATCGCACAAAAACAAGTATATGATACTTGGTGTTACGGGGCCAAACGAGTACGAAAACAATGTAAACAATAACTTTTATACTAACTACATTGCACAGTGGTGTATACGCTACGCGGCAGAGCAGCTGAATGTGGTTAAAGCAGACTACCCGGCAGACTATGCCCGTATTATGGACATCGTAAAACTGGATGCCGAGGAGCTTACTTCTTGGAAAGAAGTAGCCGATGGTATGTACTTCCCGTACAGCGAGGAGCATGGCGTGTACCTGCAGCAAGACGGTTTCCTTGATAAGGAACTTGTTCCGGTGAGCCAGCTGGATCGTAGCCAACGCCCTATTAACCAAAAATGGAGCTGGGACAGGATACTGCGTTCGCCATACATTAAGCAAGCCGACGTGCTACAGGGCTTCTATTTCTTTGAAGACCACTTTAGCAAGGAAGCCCTTGAAAGGCATTTTGATTTTTATGAGCCGCTTACGGTACATGAAAGCAGCCTTTCGCCATGTGTACACAGCATACAGGCTGCTGTACTGGGCAGGATGGAACAGGCCTATACGTTCTATTTAAGGACATCGCGCCTGGACCTTGACGATTACAACAAAGAGGTAGAAGAAGGCCTCCACATAACCAGTATGGCGGGTACCTGGATGAGTATAGTAGAAGGCTTTGGTGGTATGCGCGTTAAAAACGATACCCTGCACTTTGAACCGAAAATCCCGGCGCAGTGGAAAGGCTATTCGTTTAAGATAAACTTCCGCGGGCAGGTGCTTAAAGTTTCGGTTCAGGCCGATGCTACGCACTTTACCCTTGAGGGCAGTAACGAACTGCACGTTGTGGTAAACGGCGCTACAGTAGCCGTTAAACCAAACGAGCTGGTTACTGTGTAGTTTTCCCATTACCTGCAAGGTTTCTAAAACCTTGTAGGTTTTAATTAATATCTGAAGTTGAAAAGCTTCGTAATAAATAGCTACAAGGTTTTTAAAACCTTGCAGCAGAACAAACAAAAACAATGAAAAAACTACTTTACATAGCATTACTGGGCACGGGCATAGCCTTTGGCCAGGTACAAAAAACCGAACCGCCATTTTGGTGGAGCGGCATGCACAACCCGGAGCTGCAGGTTATGTTTTACGGCAAAAACATTGCCCAGTACAAACCTGAGGTTTCCGATGGGGTGGTGGTTACCAATGTGGTAAAAACCGAAAACCCTAACTATGTGTTTGTAACCATAGATACCAAGAACGTACCGGCAAAGCAGCTTACCTTTTCGTTTAAAAACGATAAGAATAAAGTGGCTTTTACCCAAAAGTACGATCTGAAACAGCGCAGGGAGGGTTCGGCTGCACGCGCCAGCTATACCTCGGCAGATATGATGTACCTGCTTATGCCCGACCGTTTTGCTAACGGTAATCCTGCTAACGATGCTACTAAGGCTACCACCGAAAAAGCCGACCGCAGTGCGGTAAACGGGCGTCACGGTGGCGACATTCAGGGTATTATAGACCACCTTGATTACATTCAGGAGTTGGGCGCTACGGCGGTATGGAGCACGCCGCTTTGCGAGGATAATGATCCGCGGGGCAGCTACCACGGTTACGGCCAAAGCGATGTTTATAAAATAGACCCGCGCTACGGTACTAACGAAGATTACCTGCGCCTGAGCAGTGAGCTTAAAAAACGTAAAATGAAGCTGGTGCTGGATTATGTTACCAACCACTGGGGTGCAGAACACTGGATGTACAAAGACCTGCCTACCTATGACTGGGTACACCAGTTTCCGGGGTATTCGCAGAGTAACTATCGTATGACTACCCAGTTTGATACCAATGCAAGCCAGGTAGATAAAAGGCAGTGTGTAGACGGTTGGTTTGTGCCTTCTATGCCCGACCTTAACCAGAGCAATCCGCTGGTATTAAAATACCTTACACAGAATGCTATTTGGTGGATAGAGTATGCTGACCTTGATGGTTTCCGTGTAGATACTTACAGCTACAACGACAAAGATGGCATCTCTAAATGGACAAAAGCCATTACCGATGAGTACCCGTACTTTAACATAGTGGGCGAGGTGTGGATGCAGAATCCTGCACACATGGCGTATTGGCAAAAAGACAGTAAGGTGGGGGCTATTGAAAGCTTTAACTCACACCTGCCAAGCGTAATGGACTTTTCGTTATACGATGCCCTGCAATGGACGTTTAACGATGATAATTCGGGTTGGGATAACGGCATACAGCGCGTGTACAACAACTTTACAAACGACTTTTTGTACCCTAACATAAACAGCATACTGGTATTTGCCGAAAATCACGATACAAACCGTATTAACCAAAACTACGCGGGCGACTTTAAAAAGTACCAAATGGCTATGGCTTTAGTGGCTACCGTAAGGGGTATTCCACAGTTGTACTACGGTTCAGAAATAGGTATGGCGGGTGATAAGGGCAAAGGTGATGGCGACATACGCCGCGATTTTCCGGGTGGCTGGAAAGGCGACAGCAACAATGCCTTTACTAAGGCAGGCCGTACGGCAGAGCAGCAAAAGTTTTTTGACTTTACCTCAAAGCTGTTTACCTGGAGAAAAGGGAAAGATGTAATTCATAATGGTAAAACCATGCACTTCCTGCCCGATAATAACGTATATGTGTACTTCCGCTACAACGACCAAGAAACTGTAATGGTGGTGGTAAACAATGCCGCAGAAAACCGTACCTTTAAAACGGCACGCTTTGCAGAGGGTATTAAAACCTTTAAAAATGGTACCGATGTTATAAGTGGTAAAGTGGTAGATGTTACTAAAGATATTACCATAGAGCCGAAATCAGTACTGGTGCTGGAATTGAAATAATTTTTATTTAAACCGAACATTTCAGGTATGAAAAAACTATTAGTAGGAGCCTTTATTCTGGGAGCTTTTTTTGCAGGTAACGCACAAAAAAAGAAAGCTCCTGTAAAACCGGCCAAAGCCCGTACCACAGCCGTGAAACCTGCTGCAAACACGCAGGACATAGCCCCCATAAGCGATGCAGTACTTGAACAGGCGGTAATCTACGAAGCAAACATTCGTAACTATTCTAAAGAGGGTACATTTAATGCTTTTACAAAAGATATCCCGAAATTAAAACAGCTAGGGGTAAAGGTGCTTTGGCTTATGCCAATCTATCCTATATCTATGACCAGGCGTAAGGCTACAGCCGATAAGTCTATAGAGGATATAACTAACCCGGAAGAAAAGAAAAAATACCTGGGCAGCTGGTATGCCATAAGTGATTATACTGCTATAAACCCGGACCTTGGTACAGAGGCCGACTTTAAAAAGTTGGTACAAACAGCGCACGCTAATGGTATGTATGTAATACTGGACTGGGTGGCTAACCACACCGGCTGGGATCATAAATGGATAAAGGAACATCCGGAATATTACGAGAAAAATGCTAAAGGCGAAGTTACAGATCCGCTTAACCCTGAAACGGGCGAGCCTTGGGGCTGGACAGACGTGGCACACCTTGACTATAGCAACAAAAAGGTGTACGAGCCCATGAAAAACGAAATGATGTACTGGGTAAAGCAGCAAAACATAGACGGTTTCCGTTGTGATGTTGCCGATAACGTACCCCAGGATTTCTGGGACTGGGCTACACCGCAGCTTCGTAAGGTAAAGCCGCTGTTTATGCTTATGGAAAGCGAAAAGCCATACCTGCTTACCAAATCGTTTGATATGGGGTACGGCTGGGTAGCGCACCACCTGATTAATGACATAGCGCAGGGTAAAAAGAACGTGGCTGACTGGGATAAGTTTATGGAGGTATTTAAACAGAAATACCAAAAAGATGACTACTTTATGAACTTTACCAGTAACCATGACGAAAATGCGTGGCATGGCAGCGAGTACGAGCGTATGGGGAAGCATACTGAGTTATTTGCAGCCCTTACCTATGTAATGCCGGGAATGCCGTTAATTTATACCGGGCAGGAATTTGGCAATACAAAGAGCCTTAAGTTCTTTGAACAAGACCCTGCCAGGCATGATAACGACAAGATGTTTAACTTTTACGAAAAGCTTGGGAAGTTAAAAAATAACAATCCTGCACTTGCCGGAGCTAAGAATAGTGCGCGGTATGTGCGTTTACAAACCGGGGAAGACACTAAGATACTTGCCTTTTATCGCGAAGGCGGCAAAAAAAGGGTATACTTCTTTGCCAATTTTGCCGATGAGGAAATTCCTTTCGAAGTAAAGTTAGACGGAGAGTATAAAGATTATTTAACCGGCGAAAAGGTAGTGTTTCAGCAAGGTGCAAGAGTGGCTTTAAAGCCATGGCACTACTGGATATTAGTTGATTAACTATTAAAATTTATGCTCCTTATAACCAAAAAGGAGCTTTTTTTAACTATATTTACTATAACGTTTTCACAACTCTAAATCCTTAATTCTATGATGAAAAGATTACTTTTATTAGTAACGTTGTTTACGGCGTTTACCTGTGGGTTGGTAGCGCAAAACCTTGTAAGCATCATTGGTGCCTCTACTCCTGTGGGGTGGACGGGCGACCTTGATATGACCACCACAGATAATGTAACGTACACCTACAGCGGCCTTGTAATTTCGGTTCCTGCATCAGACCCGGGTGTTAAATTCCGCCTGGACCACGCCTGGACTACAAACTGGGGTGCTAATACATTCCCAAGCGGTGTAGCTACACAAAACGGCCCGAACATTCCGGCTACCAATGGTACGTATGATGTTACCTTTAACCGTGTAACCGGTGCGTATACTTTTGCTCCGGTAGGGGTTACGTATGACACTGTTACCCTTATGGGAGGCGGTGCTACATACACGCTTAGCACAGCAGATGGTGTTAACTATACCTACCAAGGGCTTACACTTACCGCAGGTGAGTATATGTTTAACATTAATAATAATGTTATGGTGGGCGGAACCACCTTCCCTTCGGGTACGGCATCTGAAGGTATATCTATAAATGTGCCTGCAGGTACCTACCAGTTAACCTGGAATAACGATACCATGATGTATAACTTTGGTTTCCCTGTTATAAGCCTTATAGGTAGTGCTGTAGACGGTACCTGGACTACTGATATAGACCTTACTACCACCGATGGTGTTACGTATACAAAATGGGGCGTTACGCTGCTTGATGGAGGTGCTAAATTCAGGCAAAGCCACGCATGGACAATGAGCTGGGGATCGGCTGATTTTCCTTCAGGTGTAGCTACAGAGGGTGGTGCAGATATCGCCGTAGTGGCAGGTACGTATAACATTACCTTTAATGTAATGACAGGAGCTTACAGCTTCGGGCCTCCTGTGGTAAGCCTTATTGGCTCAGCCATTGATCCTGACTGGTCTGTGGATATTGACCTTGAAACTACTGATGGCGTGAACTATTCCAAGCTAGCTGTAGTTCTTAATACGGGTGCTATTAAATTCCGCCTTAACCACGCGTGGGGTGTAAACTGGGGTGCAAGTGCGTTCCCGTCTGGCACTGCAACGCAAGATGGTAACGACATTCCTGTTACCGCAGGTACTTATGATGTTACCTTTAACCGTACTACAGGTGCGTTTAACTTCCTTATTGTGGCCGGTACAACCAGCGTAACTAAAGATAAAGTGGCTGCATACCCTAACCCTGCGGTTACCGCATGGAACTTTAATGCAGGTAACACTGAACTTACAAATATTAAACTTACCGATATTACCGGTAAAACCGTGGTGAACCAAGCCGTAAACGGAGCTACAGCTACTGTAAGCGCTACCGGCCTGGCTAATGGTGTGTATTTTGCTACTGTAACCGCAGGAGGCCAAAATACCGTAATCCGCGTGGTAAAGAACTAAATTTCTTTCATAGCGTTTTTTAGTGATAGTTTTTGTAGCCCGGGCAGTAATGTCCGGGCTTTTTTTATTTGCCCACTGCACAAGTTTATAAATCCATACATCTGCGAATCCACCAATAAACAAAACCTTATCTTTGCAGCAAACATACTATACCATGCTTACCATAGGCCACAGAGGTGCCAAAGGCCACGTTACCGAAAATACCCTTGCATCGTTTGCCAAAGCACTGGAGCTTGGCGTGCAAGCCATAGAGCTGGATGTGCATGTATGCGCCACAGGCGAGCTGGTGGTGTTTCATGATGTTACGGTAGACCGCCTGACTAATGGCACGGGGGAGGTGGCTAAGTTTTCGCAGGCCGAACTAAAGGCACTTGACGTTAGGGGAGGGCATAGCATCCCTACATTACGCGAGGTGCTGGATTTGGTAAACAGGCAATGCCTTGTAAACATAGAAATGAAATGCAGGCACACCGCACAGCCGGTCAGCGCTATTATAGAAGAATATATTGCGAAAAACGGGTGGGCGTATGCCGATTTTATAGTGTCGAGCTTTCAGTACGGGGAGTTAAAGGACATGAGTAGCCTTAACCCAAATGTTCCGCTGGGGGTACTTACCGAGGCCAGTGTGCATCAGGCTTGGGAGTGGGCCGATGCCTTTAATGCCGTGGCGCTGCATCCGCACTACACCCTGCTTACCGAAAGCAATGTAACCAAAGCCCAAGAGGCGGGTTACAAAATATATACTTTTACCGTAAACGAACCTGCCGATATAGCCCATATAAAAGCCCTGGGCGTAGATGGTATTATAACTGATTTCCCTGACCGAATATGAGCAAACAATACGATGTAGTAATAGCCGGGGGCGGTGCCGCCGGATTCTTTACCGCTATAAACATAGCCGAACGCAACCCGCGCCTTACTATAGCCATACTGGAGCGTGGCAAAGAAGTACTGGCTAAAGTACGCGTATCGGGCGGGGGTAGGTGCAATGTTACCCATGCGTGCTTTATACCTAACGAGCTGGTAAAGTTTTACCCGCGTGGCGAACGTGAGCTAAAAGGCCCGTTTAACCGTTTTTGCAGTGGTGATACCATAGAATGGTTTGAAAAGCACGGGGTAGAACTAAAGATAGAGGAAGACGGCAGGATGTTCCCCGTAACCGATTCATCGCAAACCATAATCGACTGTTTTTTGGCGGCTGCCAAAAAATACAGCATACATATACTTACCGTACAGAGCATACAATCGCTGTACCACGCCGATGATTACTGGAAAATACAAACCCAGGACGAAACGTATATAGCACCAAACCTGGTAATGACCACGGGCAGTAACCCTAAAATGTGGGATATGATGCAGGAACTGGGACACAAAATAGTACCACCGGTACCGTCCCTCTTTACCTTTAATATAAAAGACCCGCGCATAAAAGACCTTATGGGTGTTTCGGCAGTGGCTGAGGTAAAGGTAAAAGGCAGCAAACTTAAGGCATCGGGGCCTACGCTTATTACCCACTGGGGTATGAGCGGGCCGGGTATTTTAAGGCTTTCGGCATGGGGCGCAAGGGAACTTGCCGATAAGGATTACAGGTTTACCATACTGGTAAACTGGCTGCACAATGTAACCTTTGAAGAATGTGAGGAAACCCTGCGCGAACTTAAACTGGAGCATGCTAAAAAAACGGTAGCTAAAAAGAGTCAGTTTGATTTTCCTAACATTTTGTGGTAGCGACTTACAAGTGATGAAGGAATTAGCGAATAAACAAGATGGGCCGACCTAATTAAGCAGCAGCTTTATAAATTGGCTACCGAGTTGGTTCAGGGCGAATATGCTGTTAACGGCAAAAGCACATTTAAGGAGGAGTTTGTTACTGCCGGGGGTATTGATTTAAAGGAAGTAAACTTTAAAACCATGCAAAGCAAGCTGCACGAGGGTTTGTATTTTGCCGGTGAAATACTGAATATAGATGCCATTACCGGAGGGTTTAATTTCCAAAATGCCTGGACAGGTGGGTTTATAGTAGGGGAGAGTATTGCAGGAGTTTAGCCGGGTTAGTATAAAAAAAAAGCGCAGATTATAAAACCTGCGCTCTGTATTTGTGTTTGTAGTGTATATTTTTAGACTAAGAAGCTGCGTTTACTTTCTTCATTTTTCCGGTAAGCTGCATCAGCATAAAAGTAATAAAGAAGAAAATTACCACGCTAATGGCAAGCTGTATGGCAAGGTTGCCCAACTGGCCTATGCGGTTAGCCGCAATGTAGTGCGTATGGGTTAGCGATACCCATAGGTCTAACACCGGCTGCGATGGCAGTATAAGAATCAGTAATGCAATTACTATAAGTAAAATGCGGTGGGTATACAGCTTTTTTATCCAAAGGAGCTGTGTGAGTACAAAATACAGTACCGGCCCGTAGAAGATAACCCATCCGTAATTTTCAAGGTTACCGCCCTGTATGCTTACATTAACACCGTTTGCCTGCGGTTGTTGCAGCGCGTATAGGTTGTACATAAGCGGCAGTTGCAGTATTATGTTTAGTATGCCGGCAAGGCGAATGCCCTGTATGCCCTGTAGTATAAACAGTTCTTTAAATGCAATGCCTTTAAGGTTGCCCGTTTTAATCAGGTGAAATAAAGGTATAAGTACCCCAAAACCCATAAACATAGCTGTAAACAGGGTTTGCAGTATTGCAGTAGTAGTAAGATTTTCCATTTATATATTAAAACTGGTACACCACCTCTACCTTATGGCCTTGCAGGGCACTTTTGGCACGGTCTATATCTGGCGCAAAGCCCAGTATGTAGCCGCCACCGCCAGATCCGCACAGTTTCAGGTAGTAGTCGTTGCTTTCTATGCCTTTTTGCCACAGCTCATGGAAACCTTCCGGTATCATAGGTTTAAAGTTGTGGTAAACCGTTTTGCTCAGCTGCTTTATGTTGGCAAACAGGCCTTTGGCATCGCCGTTAAGGAAATCGGCAATACACGCATCAGTATATTTAAGGAATTCGTTTTTAATCATGGTACGGAAGCCCTGGTCTTTAAGGCTTTCCATAAAAATCTGCACCATAGGGGCTGTTTCTTTTACAATACCGGAATCTAAAAGGAATATAGCGCCTTTGCCCTCCAGGTTTTGCATAGGTATACCTGTGGCTTCAATGCTTTCGGCAGAGTTAATAAGGATAGGGATGCTCAGGTAGCTGTTTAGCGGATCAAGCCCGCTGCTGGTACCGTGGAAATAGCTTTCCATACGGCCAAAAATCTTTTTAAGCTTTAGCAGTTTTTCCTGGGTAAGGTTTTCCAGTACGGTGATTTTATCTGTGGCGTACTGGTCATAAATGGCAGCCACAAGCGCGCCGCTGCTGCCTATGCCGTAGCCTTGCGGTATGCTGCTGTCAAAATACATACCCGCTTCAGCATCGCGTTTCAGCGCATCGATGTTAAAGGTTACCAGTTCCGGCTCTTGTGCCTGAAGGTTTTCCAGATAGGTGGCAAAGCCACGCAGGCTGGCATTACTCTTTTTAGCCGCTTCGGTATCAGTATCGGTAAGTTTTAGCCCACCGTTATAAAAGTTATACGGAATAGATAAACCCTTAGAACCTTTGTTAATGCCGTGCTCTCCGAAAAGTAATATTTTTGAGTAGAATAATGGACCTTTCATCGTTGTGTGATTGCTATCTGTTTTTCGATGTAAATGTACGTATTTTTTTGTTATCAGGATGTGTGTTAACCAATCTTTAATTTACAGGTTTGCAGCACCGTAACCTACTTGGTCTTCAATGTACTGGCCGTTTTGGCAGTAGGTGGCTAAATCTGATTTTATAAAGCCTGTAACTGCCTCGCGGTTTGCCTGCGGATACAGCACGTGTACATTAGCGCCGGCATCGAGCGTAAAGCATACCGGTATGCCTGTTTCGGCGCGGAACTCCCATATTTTATTGATTATTTGCAGCGTGTTTGGCTTCATAAGTATAAAATACGGGTTGCTGGTCATCATCATGGCGTGCAGGGTAAGGGCCTCGCTCTCGGTTATTTTTATAAACGCGTCGGTATCGCCCGTTGCCAGTGCTGTTTTCATAGCGCTGAGGTTAGTATGCGCCTGTGCAAAACGCTGTCCGGCAAAGGGGTGCCCGTGCATCAGGTCGTGACCCAGGGTAGAGCTTACCTGTTTTTCGCCTTTGTCTACCAGTAAAATAGTGTCCTGATAGGTGGTAAACACGTCGGCTACGGTGGTGTATTCTACGCCGTACAGGTCGGTGCTGCCCGGAGTTTCTGCATGGTTACCCCATATCACTACATTACCCGTAACACTGCGGCAGGCGCTTCCGCTGCCCAGCCGTGCCAGGAACGATGCTTTTTGGTCAAAGTATTCCTGTGTCATACCCTGATTCAGTAGGCGCTCCAGGCTCATAAGGTTAACAGCAAGCGCCGCCATACCCGAAGCCGACGAAGCTATACCGCTGCTGTGTGGAAACGTGTTGTGGGTATCGATGGTAAAATGATACTGCGTAAGGAATGGCAGGTAGGGGTGCACGCGCTCAAAAAACTTTTCAATTTTCGGGCGGAAGCTTTCCTTTGGCTGGCCTTCAAAAAGCAGGTCAAAAGAAAATGCGCCATTGTCCTCCTTTGGTTCAAAAGACAGTTTTGTTACCGTTTTGCAGTTATTAAGCGTAAGGCTTATGCTGGGGTTTGCCGGAATTTGGTTGGCTTTTTTACCCCAGTATTTTACAAGGGCTAGATTGCTGGGTGCACTCCACTGAAAGCTGCCGCTTTCGTCAGTGGCGGTATACGGTTGCGGTATAAAATCCTGTACGGATGCCATGTGTTTTTTGTTTTGGAATTGCAAAGATAGGGTTTTGGGTTTTAAAGTTACTGCTATCCGCGGATCATAAAAAACATAGTAAAAAATAATCCTGAACCATTGCATGTATAACTATTTATCGTAATATTGCGATATAGTAATAAAGCAATGATATGGGGATTTCTAAAACCGAACACTTTACCGAAGCCCAAAACCGTATGGCGGCCATAATGAAGGCGCTGGGCCACCCCGCACGTATAGCCATTATAGAGTACCTGCTTAAGGTAAACAGCTGTATTTGTGGGGATATTGTAAACGAGCTGCCCCTGGCGCAACCCACGGTGTCGCAACATCTTAAGGAGCTGAAAAAAGCCGGGCTTATAAAAGGCAATATAGAAGGCACTGCCATTTGTTACTGCATAGACGAAAGTGCCGTAGCATTGCTTACACAGTACTTTGGCTCTATGCAGGCCACGCTGAAATGTAAAACAGACAACTGTTGTTAAATAGATATAGTATGAAACTTTCTCAACTTAAATCGATACTGGAAAACGCCGCTGATTTAGCGTTTTACCTGGAAGACGGCACCGCCGTGCCACAACATTTCCACGTAACCGAAGTAGGTGCGGTAAACAAGCATTTTATAGACTGCGGTGGTACTGTGCGCACTGAGTACGCGGTTAATTTTCAGCTTTGGAGCGCTAACGACACAGACCACAGGCTGGCTCCCGCAAAGCTGCTGCACATTATAGCGCTGTCTGAAGACAAACTGGGCCTTACCGATGGCGAAATAGAGGTGGAATACCAGGCGGGTACTATAGGTAAATACGGACTGGAGTATAACGGTACGCACCTGGTGCTTACCAGCAAAAAAACAGCCTGCCTTGCCGAAGACCAGTGTGGCATACCCGCGGCCAAGCCAAAGCGTAAACTAAGCGAATTACAGGCACAGCAAAGCTGTGCGCCGGGTTCGGGGTGCTGCTAGGTATGGATGCGCAGGCAAAAAAACGCCACTACCGCAAGTGTGCTATTATTACCCTTTCGGTGGTGGTGTTGCAACTCATTTTCGGGTGGGATGCCAAGTTTTTTATCATTAATATCATTTGGTTATTTGTATAGTTCTTATGGAGAAAAAGAACATTTTAGTGCTGTGTACCGGTAACAGCTGCCGCAGCCAGATTGCCGAAGGTTACCTGAAACATTTTGCCGGAGAAAAGGCTAACGTGTACAGCGCAGGGGTAGAAACCCATGGCGTAAATCCTAAAGCCATAGCTACCATGGCCGAAGACGGTATAGACATAAGCAATCATACCAGCAACAACGTAGATGAGTATACTAATATAGCGTTTGACTACATCATTACCGTGTGCGATAACGCCAAAGAACGCTGCCCTTACTTTCCATCGGCGGCGGTGCGGTTCCATTACAACTTCCCGGATCCGGCTATGGCTACCGGAACCGATGAGGAGGTGCGTGCGCAGTTTGCCCACGTGCGCCAATTGATTAAAGATTATTCACGTGATTTTGTAGAAGATAATTTGTAACAATTTTACATGTGGCTCGTCTAAAACCAATAATCATCAATCAAATAAGTCACATGAAGAAACTTTTACTATTCACGGCGGCATTCATTACCCTCGCCCTAAATGCCCAGCAGGCAAAACTACCCCAAATAGACAGCCTGTTTACCAGCCTGAGTGCCAAGAAACAATTTAACGGTAACGTGCTCCTGGCGGAAAAAGGCAACATCATTTACCAAAAAAGTTTCGGCCTTCGTGATGAAGCCCATAAGCTGCCGCTGGATGCCAATTCGGTTTTTGAACTGGCATCGGTATCAAAGCAGTTTACCGCTGTGGCTGTAGTATTGCTACAGGAAAAAGGAAAACTGCAATACGATGACAAGCTGGGTAAGTACCTGCCCGAACTCGCGTTTTATAAAGATGTTACCCTGCGCCAGTTGCTTAACCATACCGCGGGCCTGCCGGATTATATGGATC
>JAAXJD010000130.1 GCA_012270005.1 Flavobacterium sp.
TGAGTAATTATTCATACGATACTTTTTTGTGTATCGCTATTTCAGGACGAGACAGGTTTAAAAAAACAAAAGGGGCTATACTTACTTCTGTATCTATATTAACCACTGGTTTTGATGAGCCTACAGTTCAAAGCGTTATTCTTAACAGAGCCACCAATTCTCTTACCCTATACCATCAAATGATAGGCCGGGGAGCGCGGAGGCTGCCCCAAAAGAAGCGGTTTACCGTAATTGATTTGGGTAACAACACAGACCGTTTTGGCGAATGGGATGCACCCATGGACTGGAAATACATATTTGACCATCCGGATGAATTTAACGCAGGTTTGCACGGCCATAGCGATTTTGATAACCACACAATTCCTGCACAGCTAAGAGCAAAATTTCCTAACAGTCTTGAAGTGGGGTTTGATATTGTAAGTGCCTATGAGCAGGCGGTAGCCACAGGTGCAAAAGTAAAAACCGTATTGCGTGACTCCATACGCCAGCACGCGCTAATGTGCGCTGATAATGCCGATACCATAAGTGCAGCAATGGAACTGGCTTCATTGCTGGATAAGGAGGTGCAGTGGAGGGTAAGACAATACAATACGCCAAATGCCTGGATAAGGTTACAAAGAACTATACCGAATGGCTACAGGAAGACTATAAAGCCAAACTACGCTCTCTTACCCAAAGAATTATGCAACGCCGACTTAGGGCACAATTAAATTAAACATGAAAAAATCTGTAAGACTATTACCCTTTTATGCCCGCTTTGCCCATATACTTTTTATTATCATTGCCCTTATTGCTATTTGCTACGCCGGCCAGGGAATTTTATCTCCCATACTGCTTTCATTACTTTTTGCCATATTGCTACGGCCTGTGGCAGCATTTTTAAACGAAAAGCTGAAAATACCAAATGTAATATCTTGCCTTATGGCAGTATTTGTATTTGTAGTGTTTTTTGCTGAAATTTTTAATTTTATTACCTATCAGGTAGCCGATATGGCCGATGACTGGGATAAAATAAAGAGTAACCTGCACAATCACTATAGCAACCTGCAATCGTATGTGCAGGATACATTTCAGCTTAGTAAGCGCGAGCAGGATAAAATGGTTTCAAAAGCTACATCGGGCTCCATGGAAACGGGTAAATCTGTAATGGGTAGTACATTGGCTTCATTTACTGATTCTTTAATGAACATGATACTTATACCCATTTACACGTTTCTTATACTACTTTACCGTACCCATTTTCTTAAGTTTTTATGCAAGCTATTTGAACCAAAACACCATCCAAAGCTTGAAGATATCCTTAATACAATAAAGACTTCTGTTCAAAGCTATATCCGGGGGTTGCTGTTTGAATTTGCCATAGTTTCTGTACTTACAGCATTAGGTTTAATGATAATAGGGGTTAAGTATGCCATATTACTGGGTGTAATAACAGGACTGCTTAACCTTATACCGTATATAGGTATTCTTATAGCAGGTGTGCTAACCGTAGCAGCGTCATTAACCGGTAATAGTGACCTTACAATACTTATAGGTATTTTAGTTGTAAACGTGGTGGTACAGTTTGTAGATAACAATGTTTTAGTACCCATTGTAGTAAGCTCCAAGGTAGAAATCAATTCTATAGCGTCTATTGTTGGTATTATAATCGGTGGGGCTATTGCAGGAATTTCGGGCATGTTCCTGGCAATACCTTTAATGGCTATCCTCAAGGTAATATTTGACAGAATAGAATCACTGGAACCGTGGGGCTATCTTTTAGGGGATGATTTGCCAAAAACATTTTTTTTAAAAAGACCTAGGAAAAGTGAACCGAATGGTTAGTTAGTATTGGGTTAGTATTGTGCTAAATGGTGTAGCGGTCTAAATTGTAACAGATATATACACAATAATTTAGCATTATTTTGGCGAACTGCTGTAGCGAGGTTTTGTACATTTAGAATAATAACAAATCAAAACCATGAATGATATATCAAACGCTTTATTCTCTGCCTCACGGCAGGGCAATGTACCGGTTCTACAGGAAATATTTAAGCTTATTTCAAATGTAGACGTTAAGGATGAACGCGGATTTACTCCGTTAATCATTGCAGCCTATAACAACCAGCCTGATGCGGTTAAAGCACTCATCTATGCCGGTGCCGACATTAACTTAACTGATAATAGTGGTAACACGCCGCTTATGGGGGCGTGCTTTAAAGGATATGCGCCCGTTGCCAGGGTGCTAATAGAAAACGGTGCAAACATTAACGCGCAGCACGGTAACGGAGGGACAGCTCTAATGTTTGCGGCTATGTTCGGGCGAAATGAACTGGTAGATATACTTTTAGAAGCCGGGGCAGATGCCGCAATTACAGATTTCAGGGGCTTTACTGCTAAAGACCTCGCCGCTCAGCAGGGAAATGCTGCGGCTATTACTAAACTACAACAACTCACTGCTTAATAAACACCTTACAAAACCAAAACAAATGAAAAAAAGTAACACACCTAAAACCGATAACGCTAAACTTCGGGATCTGGAAAAAAACAGGGAATACAGTGATGGACAATACATAACTACAGACCATGGCGTTAAGATAAATAACGATCATAACTCGTTAAAGGCGGGCGAGAGAGGGCCGTCTTTACTGGAGGATTTTATAATGCGTGAGAAAATCACCCATTTTGATCATGAGCGTATTCCGGAACGTATTGTACACGCGCGCGGGTCTGGTGCCCATGGATATTTTGAAGCTTATGGTAATGTATCAGACTTTACTAAAGCAGCATTTCTTAATAACACTGCCACTAAAACGCCCGTATTTGTACGTTTTTCTACCGTTGCAGGATTTCGCGGCTCTACAGACCTGGCAAGGGATGTAAGAGGCTTTGCAATTAAGTTTTATACCGAAGAAGGTGTTTTTGACATGGTGGGTAATAATATCCCGGTATTTTTTATACAAGATGCCATGAAATTTCCAGATCTTATCCATGCTGTAAAACCTGAACCTCATAATGAGATACCTCAGGCGGCTTCGGCACATGACACCTTTTGGGATTTTATATCCCTGATGCCAGAATCTATGCATATGGTTATGTGGGCAATGAGTGACAGGGCCATACCACGTTCTTACCGTATGATGGAAGGTTTTGGTATTCATACCTTCCGCTTTATAAATGCAGAAGGAAAGTCTACCTTCGTAAAATTCCATTTGAAGCCAAAACTGGGTACCCATGCTGTAGTATGGGATGAGGCTTTGAAAATTTCGGGCAATGATCCTGATTTTCATCGCCGTGACCTTTGGGATAACATTGAAATGGGTAACTTCCCTGAATGGGAATTTGGCGTTCAGTTAGTAGCCGAGGAAGATGAGCATAAGTTTAACTTTGATATTCTGGACCCCACAAAACTTATACCTGAAGAATTAGTGCCCGTTACACCTATTGGTAAACTGGTACTTAATAGAAACCCGGATAACTTTTTTGCCGAAACAGAGCAGGTTGCCTTTCACCCCGGGCATATAGTACCGGGTATAGATTTTAGTAATGACCCGTTATTACAAGGCAGGTTGTTTTCATATACAGATACGCAGTTATCAAGGCTGGGTAGCCCTAATTTCCATGAAATCCCTATTAACCGCACCATTGCCCCTATGCATAACAACCAGCGTGATGGGCACATGAGGCAGGAAATAAATGTGGGGCGTGTAAGCTATAGCCCTAATTCGCTTAACGATGGTTACCCGGCGCAGGCCAAGGAAGCCGAAGGTGGTTTTGTAAGTCATTATGAGCGCATAGAGGCACACAAAGTTAGAGAGCGTAGCGAAAGTTTCTCGGACCATTTTAGCCAGGCCGCCTTATTTTTTAACAGCCAAACAGAGCCTGAACAAAATCACATTATTAAAGCACTACGTTTTGAATTAAGCAAAGTAGAAACGGTAGCCATACGCGAACGCATGTTAGGGTTGCTAAGTAAAGTAAGTGCAGAACTTGCCACTAAAGTTGCCTCCGGTTTGGGTATAGCGGTTCCAAAACAACCACAAAAGCCCATGAACCATGGCATAGGTGCAGACGCTGATCCTAAAAAACACGAGCCAAAGCCTATTGACACAAGTTATAAAAACAGCGATGCGCTTAGTATGATTAAAAATCCTACTACCACAAACAGTATACAAACAAGGCAGGTAGCATTTTTGTGCGCAGAGGGTGTAAGCGAAAAATCGCTGAATGCCCTTAAAAAAGCGTTAGAATCAAAGGGCGCAGCCGCTAAGATTGTGGGGCCTCATGCAGGGAGCATTACAGGAGATGCAGGAACTGAAATTAAAGTTGATTTCGCTTTTTTCTCTTCATCTTCGGTACTTTTTGATGCTGTATTTGTACCTGCTGCTAAAGACAATAGTCAACTAACTGAAAATGATAACGTGATAGAGTTTATTAACGATGCTTACAGGCACTGCAAGGTTATTGGTTTTGATAACGGTTTAAACGACCTCATTAAGGCCACAACTATTGGTAATAAATGGAATGACGGAAAAGATAATTCGCTTCCGGGTATAATAATAAACAACGGAAATGCTAAGTCTTTCACCGATGATTTTACCACCCAAATGGGCAGGCACCGTATATGGGAGCGTGAACCTAGAATAACCGAATAATATAATTACGTAATTTTTTTAACCCGGTTGATTTACTGCTAATAGTGGTTATTCAACCGGTTTTTTGCTTTTAGGTCATAGACTCTATATTCACTTCATGAAACGGAATTAAATTGCCTTTTCGGGTTTAAAGATTTGATTATTCAGCGTCCACGCGTATCTCTTGTTTTCCTTGTTGTGTGTAAATGGATCTTTTGTGTGACATACCTCACACAAAACTTTTGACTTACCTCCTGTGGCATACCAATACGCCTGCCTAATTTTCTCTTGTAACTATTAGTAAAATATACAAGTATGCTACAGCATGTTTTGTATGCTTAAAATTGCTGTAAATAAATAAAAATAGATTGATTAAACATCTCAATAAATAAGATATGAAAACTATAAAAGTTCTTGCAAAATACGCTATTAAACATGGGAAGATAGAGGAGTTTAAAAAACTGTTTGCTCAAATGGTAGCGGACACCGTAAAGGAGCCGGGTAATTTGATTTATCGTTCGTATTCAGACGTTACAAATGAGAACAACTTCTTTATTTATGAAGAATACGCAGATTTAGATGCTCTTGAGTACCACAAAAATAGTCTGCATTTTAAAGAAATTGTTATTAATGGCATACTGCCACTACTGGAAACCAGGGAAGTATTTCAAATAGAAGAAAATCAGTTTTAAACAGCTTGTTACCCCATTAACTAAAAGTAAATGATGTTATTGCGAGTAACATTTTGCTATTGAGGGTTGATAAAAATACTAACATATATTAAAAACAGAACAATGAAAAATAAGATTTTGTTTGTGGTTTCGAGCCACGACAAAAAAGGAAACACAGGCGAAAGCACAGGATATTATTTATCTGAAGTTTCTCATCCATGGGAAATACTTCACAATGCGGGTTACGAAATAGACTTTGTGAGCCCGAAAGGAGGCACACCTCCGGTTGACGGCTTTGACTTAAGCGACGAAGTCAACAAGAAGTTTTGGGAAAACGAGGAATATCATGCAAAAATTAATAACTCTATGAAGCCATCTGAAGTAGATCCGGACAATTATGTAGCTATACATTATGCAGGAGGCCATGGTACCATGTGGGATTTTGCCGATAATGCTGAACTTGCAGAAATAGCACAGAAGATTTATGAAAACAACGGTATAGTAAGTGCTGTGTGTCATGGTCCGGCCGGATTGGTAAATATTAAACTCAGCAACGGTAAGTACCTGGTGGATGGTAAAAAGATTAACGCATTTACTAACGAAGAGGAAATTGCGGTAAAACTAGAACATGTGGTTCCGTATATGCTGGAAACCACTCTGATAGACAGGGGTGCAATTTTCGAAAAATCAGGTCTTTGGCAGCCACACGTTACGGTAGATCAACGCGTTGTAACCGGTCAAAATCCTCAGTCAGCTCACGGGGTAGGAGAGGCTGTATTGAAAGAAATTCAAAAGCTTCAATAAAATAAATTCTATAATAAAGTGTAATAAACATGCCGCTCAATATTCGCAGCGGCATTTTTATTACCGCTATATAAATATTGTTTTTAAGTTGTGTAACTTGCTACAAATAAAATTTAAACTGTATGAAAATCAAATTAATAGAAGTAGTATCGGTTGTTTTGTTAACACTTACCGCGTGTAACAACAAAGCTAACCAGGATGATGCAAAACCAGATACCTATAGCGACACTACTGCTGTTAAACCAAAAGAAGCTTTTCTGGAAGAAGTTTACAAAGACAGTTCTTATCAGCTTACCGGGGTGGCAGTCGCTGCAAATGGTCGTTTGTTTACTAATTATCCGTACTGGCTGGACAATCATTTGTACTCGGTAGTAGAGATTAAAAATGGTAAGCCCGTTCCATATCCTGATTTAAAGTGGAACAGTTTTAAGAAAGGCGAAGATGGTTCAGGTAAATTTGTTTGTGTACAGGCAGTAGTGGCAGACGATAACGGATATTTATGGATTGTAGATGCAGCCGGGATAGGCCTGGGGCCCGTTTATAAAAACTCAAATAAAGTTTTAAAAGTAAAACTGGCTGATAATACTGTAGAAAGGATATACAAATTTCCTTCAAACATAGTTCCTTCAGACAGCTACATTAACGATATCAGGATTGATAATAAAAATGGTTTTTCGTATTTAACCAGTTCATCTAACGGTGGCATCGTAGTACTTAACACCACTTCCGGCGAATCCCGCTTTGTGTTGCACGAATCGTCTTCGGTAAAATCAGATCCGGCTTATCGTTTCTCTTTTAACGGAAAAGAGCTAAAAAAGGCAGACGGTAGTATCCCAAAGAGAAACTCAGACGGTATTGCGCTTTCACCAGATAAGGCATGGCTGTATTACAAGCCCCTTACAGACGATAAACTTTACAGGATTAATACCGAACTTTTAAGAGACTTTACCACACCTTATACGGTAATTTTAGAGAGTGTTCAGGATTTGGGACACTTTGTAACAACAGATGGTATGGCGTTCGATGATAAAGGCAATCTATATTTTGGAGATATTGAAAAAAGCAGCATTGTAAAAATTACTCCTGATTTAAAGATGCATACATTAGTAACAGATACTGAAAAATTAATATGGCCAGACAGCTATAGCATTTCAAAAGATGGTTATCTGTATGTTTCTGTGTCTCAAATCCAGCTAATGCCGTGGTTTAATAACAACGTAAACAAAACAAAGAAACCTTATTCAATTTTGCGTTTAAAAATCTAAACCTTCTTATTACATCACATTACTTTACGGCAGAGGTAGCCTTTGGCAGCCTCTGCCGTCTTATTTAATGAGTTTATACGGTATTGCAGAAATTGTTTTGCGTTAAACCATGAAAAGGATAGGAGGTATAAATTTGCTATTGACATAACTAAAGAAGTATCATAAAAAGTTAATTTATGTTGATTTATTATTAGTAAAAGATGTTAATATTGTAGAAAGTTGTTATCGCAGCGTAATAATACACAAGCATAGGTATTTTGCAGTTCACTTAATTAAGTTATCTTGCGAGCCGAAAAATCAACCATTTAAACATGAGGCAACTATTACTCTCGCTATTTTCATTGCTAATTACGATTTGCGTTTATTCTCAAAAATCTAATTTTGAGACCTATACCAATAAAATCCAGGATCAAGGTCTGCTTTTTATGGAAGACAATGGACAGGTTGCAGGTAATAGCAACCCAGCAAACAAGCTGTGGGGAAGCTATTTCGGATCTACTGGTACTGATGTTATAAGCGACGGATTTACAGACAATGGCGGAAATACATATGCTGTAGGTCGCAGCGTTGTTAGCAATAATTCTTATGATGCTACGGTATCTAAATCAAATGATCCTACTTGTGGTACGCCGGTTGAGGTTGCTGTACTTGTAACATCGCCAACAACGGCAAATTTAAGTTGGCTTCCTAACCCATACAGCAGGCCTACAAACTACCAGTATCATGTAAGCACATCGGCAACGCCACCGGCATCTGGTACAACGTTGTCAACCATAACCATAAATAATTTTGTGCTTACTGCGGGTGTTACATACTACCTGCATGTGCGCTCTAATTGTAATGGCACGTATAGCGATTGGGTTACATCTGCTCCGTTTAGGGGTGCTGTTGTGGCAGATACCTGTAGCACAGCCATAAACCTTGCTACATTATACAGCCCTTATTATGGTACTACTGTAGGCGCCACTAACGACTATAGCATAGCATGTGCAAACGGCAACAGTTCCCCTGATCAGTTCTTTTATATAGATGTGCCTAATGGGGCTACTATAGTTATTGGGCAAACATCTAACAACTATGATTCTGAAAACTATATGGGCTATGGCGGATCTTGCCCTGGTACTACACGTATTGCCTGCTTTGATAACGACGATATACAAAACATAACCTGGACAAACAACACGGGAAGCCAGCAAAGAGTGTATTGGGTACAAGATGGTTATAGCCCGGCTTCGGCTGCAGGCCGATATACGCTTGAATGGTCATTAACGGGGGCTACATCACCATGCGGTACACCTACAGCATTAACAGGTGTAGCTACATCTAATACTACTGCAAATCTTAGCTGGACGGCCCCGGCAAGCAGTACACCTACAGGATACCAGTATGCGGTAACCACCTCTTCTACGCCACCTACAAGTGGTATTAATATTACTGATACTTCGGTAATAAGCTATGTTATAACCCCTGGCGTTAAATATTACCTGCACGTGCGTTCAAACTGCAACGGTGTATATAGCGCATGGGCAACCTCGGCACAGTTTTTTACACCACCTCCACCGGGTGATACATGCGATACAGCCATTAACCTGGCAACACTTACAAGTCCGTATTCCAGCACAATTACAGGTGCTTATAACAATAGTTTCCCTATAGATTGTACGCTTGATGGACCTGATTTGGTATACTACATCGATGTGTTGCACGGTCAAACCCTGGTTATTGGCCTTACAGCCAGAGGCGGCTTTGATGCACACAATTACATGGCTTACGGAAACAGCTGTCCGGGTACTACGATTATTTCATGTTATGATGATCCGGATATACACACTACAACTTGGACTAATAGTACAGGAAGTACTCAAAGGGTGTACTGGATACAGGAAGCATTTTCTGCAACAAGTGCGGGAGACTTTACCCTTACCTGGAGCCTAACAGGGGGGTGTGCACCGCCTACAAATCCAAGAACATTATCTATGACCTATACTTCGGCCAACCTTTACTGGACGGCTCCGGAAGTAAGTACACCTACTGGTTACGAGTATGCGGTAACTACATCATCTACGCCGCCGTTAAGCGGTACGCCTACTACTGCTACAACTATAAACAATTATAATGGTCTTGTAGCTTTTGAAAACTATTACCTGCATGTGCGTACTAATTGTAACGGCAGTTATAGTTCATGGGTTACTTCACCTGTATTTATGGGTGCCACTTATGGAGATTTTTGTTCAAATGCCATAGATCTTTCTACATTAACAAGCCCTCATACCAATACTACTGCAAATACCTCGGCAAATACCCCTACGGTAGTATGCGATGGTAATGTTAACAATTCAAAAGACCTATATTACTACATATATGTTCCTAACGGAGCCACGCTTAACATAGGGCAAACATCAAATGACTATGACTCTCAGGTTTCTGTTCAATACACCAGCGATGCCATGTTTTGCCCGGGATATAACAGTATAGCCTGTTTTGATAACCCTGATATACAAACCATAACATGGACTAATACCACCGGAAGCACACAAATTGTATACTGGGTACAGGGTGGCCGTATTTCTACCGAAATGGGCAATTTTACTCTTGCCTGGACGCTTACCGGAGGCACCACCGCGTGTAATCCTCCTGCAACGGTTACCGCTACACCAACATCGCCTACAACCGTTAATCTCAACTGGACGGCTCCAACTACCGGTACACCAACAGGCTATCAATACGCAGTAACCACATCGGCTACGCCACCTGCAAGCGGCACTGCTACAACCTCAAGGTCTGTGACAGCATATTCTATAACGGCAGGTACTACTTACTATTTACATGTACGCAGCAATTGCAGTGGAAATTACAGCTCATGGACAACCTCAGCACCTTTTACCGGTACTGCTCCATGTGCGGCCCCTACAAGTCCGTTTGGAACAGTAATAACGCCAACAACAGCTAATCTGGCATGGGTTGCATCAATTACAGGAAACACATCCGGCTACCAATATGCCGTAACTACATCGTCAACACCACCGTCAAGCGGCACAGAAACAGCTAACATAAACGTTTTGGACTATCCGATTACGCCTAATACCGATTACTACCTGCATGTGCGAAGTAATTGCAATGGAACGTATAGCTCATGGGTAACATCAACGGTGTTTAGAAGTACAGCTCCAATATGTAATCCGCCAATAAATCTTACAGCAACTGTTACATCGGCCACGGCAGTAAACTTAAACTGGCAGGCGCCAACGTCTGGAGTACCTACAGGCTATCAGTATGCGGTAACAACATCGTCTACGCCGCCGGCAAGTGGAACTGTTTCACCCGGGACATCGATTACAGGCTATGCTATAACAGCAGGAACCACATACTATTTGCATGTGCGTACAAATTGCAGTGGTGGCTATAGCGACTGGTCAACATCTGCTCCTTTTGTAGGTTCATCAGTAGTTTCTGGCGATGCCTGTTCTAATGCCATTAACCTCGCATCAATTACAAGTCCTTACAGTGGTACCACAGCAGGTGCGTCAAACGATTATACATTTACATGTGCGGCGACAACAACGGCACCAGAACTTTTCTTTTATATAGATGTTCCTAACGGAGCTACATTAAATATAGGCCAGACGATTAATGGCTACGACTCTCAAAATTATATAGGCTACGGTGGTTCATGCCCCGGCACAACGCGTATAGCCTGCTTTGATGACGATGATTATACACCGGTTACATGGACTAACACAACAGGCAGTACACAAAGGGTATATTGGGTACAGGACGGCTACCAAAGCGCTTCGGGTACCTTTACTCTTGCATGGAATTTAAATGTACCTTGTACTACGCCGGCTCCAACAGCATCAGAACAAACATTCTGTAACGGTGCTACGTTAGCAAGTTTAACTGCAAACGGTACCTCACTAAAATGGTACACAGCTGCTACAGGCGG
>JAAXJD010000008.1:0-1919 GCA_012270005.1 Flavobacterium sp.
TATTAAAGACGTGGCGGTAGACTGGGACCAGAGTTGGGTACTTGAAGCTGCGCCGGGTGACTACATAACCATGGCACGTAAGGCTAAGGGTAAAGACGAATGGTTCCTTGGTGCTATAACCGATGAAAATGCACGTGAAGCTACCTTTACTTTTGAGTTCCTGCCAAAAGGGAAAACCTTTACGGCGACTGTTTATGCCGATGCACCGGACGCCAGTTATGACAAGAATCCGCAGGCATACGTAATTAAAAAGGTAAAAGTAAACAGCAAAACCAAGCTGAAACAAAAACTTGCCACCAGTGGCGGATGCGCTATCAGCGTTAAATAGTATTTAGTTACTATTTCGTAGCGTAGTCCCTTTAATTATGAGGAGCAACGACGAGGCAATCTGAGAAAGTAACAATTATAAAGAACCCCGAAAGCATTACGCTTTCGGGGTTTTTGTTTTATAGGCTATTTCTATAACTTTCATATAAAATGTTTGGTGTATTGCTATCTACATTGCAAACCCCATAGGGATGATATGTTTGTATAAAATTCGATATATTGTGCGTAGTTGTACACGTTGGTAAACCCCGTAGGGGTGATATGTTTGTAGCAGGTGAGCATCCCTGAGTTATCGGAGCTCCGTAGGAGCGGCATATTATACAGTAAGACACTTAAGCACAAATACAAAAAAAAAATTACCCCCGAAGCGTAAAGCCACGGGGGGGTAAATATTTTGTACAAGAGCATATTATTTAAGACTGTTTGCCTTAATCTGCTCGGAGAGAATTACTCCTCTTTTTTATCTTTCTTTTTAAAGATACTGTTCAGCAGGCTTTTTCCGGCACTTTTTGCAGCGTCTTCCGCCTGTTGTTTGGTGCTGGTATTCTGCTTGGTTTTGGTAGTGTCGGTGGTAGTGCCGTTATTCTTTTTCCCGTTCAGGATGTTGCCTAACAGCTCTTTGCCTTTTTCGGTAGCCTTTTCCTTAACATCGTTTACCACGCGGTCCTTTTCCTGTTTGGCAAGCTGTGTAACCGCAGCTTTTATACCCTGGTCTACGTCGGTGCTTATTTTAGGACTTTGGAATGTACCGGTAATGTTGATGTTAACCGGAACCACGATTTTACTAATGTCTACTTTTAAGGCAGCCGCTTTATCTACCAGTTGGTCAAAGTCTTTAGCCGGCAGCTCTACCCCTGCAGTGTAAGCCATTTGCTGGTCGAAACCGTGCGTTCCACTAATTTTAATATCCTGGTTTTTGTACTTAACCACAAAAGGTAATATGTTTACCTTACCATCATTAAACGTAAGGTTTATCTTTTGGTTGAGGTTTAGTTTGCTCGGGTCCAATACCTTTACCTTGCTGGTAAGCGCCTGTAATACCTTCGACTTATCTGCATGTAGTACGGCATTAGCCAAGCTACCGCCCAGATTACCGGTAAGCGAGTTAAGGTCTGGTGTCATTTCTTTGCTGTCCAGGTTACCGCCAACTTTTACCGCCGCGTTAAACTTACCCGAAAGCACTTCGGCAATCGGTGCAATTTTTTTCAGCATTTCAAGTTGGGTAAACGCCTGCGGAATATCAAGGCTATTAAGCGCAAGATGCAGGTTAATCGCAGGATTTGCTTTTATGGTAGAAACATTGACCCTACAGCCGATATTGCCGCCAAATACCGATGTTTTTGCGTTTTGTATGGCTACGGCTTCATCCCTTATAACCATTTTTCCGCCGAAGTTTTTCAGTGTAAGGTTATCATACACCACCTCGTTTGCGGCAGCTGTAATAGTACAATCCAGGAATGCAGGAATTTTTACCGCATCGCTGGCTGCAGACGGTTTCTTAGCCGGTTCTGCTTTTTTATCACCCTCACTACCTGTTTTGGCCGGGGTTGTTGCAGTGCCGGTAGTCATCAGGTCGGCTACCACCAGCTTGT
>JAAXJD010000008.1:1929-2219 GCA_012270005.1 Flavobacterium sp.
AACTCACGATTAAGCGTTGGCTTGTTAATCGCAAAGCCCTAAAACTTATCCAGTGTCCCGGTTATGGCTACATCGCTGCTGCCGGTTTTAGCATCAAAACGGTTAAGGCTCACGCGGCTTGGGTTAAACTGCAGCTGGGCCAGGCTTATGATGAACGGATTTTTAAAGCCATCCATTTTGTAGTTAAATCCGCTAAGGCTGATTTGCCCGCGATTGTCTATTTTTTCATACGCACCTTTTTCTACAGAAGCCATATCAAACTTGGTTTCCACATCTGCCTTAAGTATACC
>JAAXJD010000149.1 GCA_012270005.1 Flavobacterium sp.
GGGTATCCCTATAATAGGGAGCACACACCCCGTATGCCTAAGCAGCGACCCACGCGATAAGCGTTTAAGGGTTTCGGTATGGCTTACATGGCAAAACCACTCATACATAATAGATTGCGGCCCTGATTTCAGGCAGCAAATGCTGGCCAGTGGCTGCACTAAGCTCGATGGTATTTTGTATACCCATGAGCACGCCGATCATACTGCCGGGCTCGACGATATACGACCGTTCTTTTTTAGGCAGGGCGATATGCCCATATATGCCCACCAGCGGGTAATACAAAGCCTTAAACGCCGTTTTGATTATATTTTTACCGATGGCGAAAAGTATCCGGGTGTGCCCGATGTACTGATAAACGAGGTAAGGGATAATGAACCGTTTACCCTTGGCGGAAAAACAGTAGTGCCCATAAGTGTAATGCACGGCAGCCTGCCTATTTTTGGGTACAGGATAGACGACTTTGCCTACCTTACCGATGTAAAAACTATTGCCGATACAGAGATAGAAAAGCTGCAGGGATTAAAGGTGTTGGTTATTAGTGCGCTGCGGATAGAACCGCATGAAATGCACCTTAACCTTACGGAAGCCCTGGAAATGGTACAGCGCATTAATCCCGAAAAGGCATATTTTACGCACATAAGCCATATGCTGGGTTTTCATGCTGAGGTATCTGCACAGTTACCCGAAAATGTTTTTTTGGCCTACGATAATCTTCAAATTAGTTTATAGATATACATACCATGAAAAGGAGTATTTTATTGTACCTGTTTGTTTTTTCTGTTTGTATTAACCTCTTTACCTATATGTACTTTACGGGAAAGGAACAGCAGGATGCCCGTAGTATGAAAAACATAAGGGCCCGGCTAAAATCATCGCGAGACAGCCTTGCAGTATGTAACAGCCAGGGGAATTATTTTTCCATTGAAAATGATAATAATGCACAGGCGTATCTGCGCGATAATAATGTGGAAGATGTAAAGGCGTTTGTGATTAAAGTTACCGATGGCATAATGCGGAAAAACGGCAACCCAAAAGGCAATCCGCTTGTTGGGTATGATTCTTTTGAAGACCAAAAGTACATTATTAACAAAGTTAAACTGCTTAACCACCGCTGGGCTATTGCCGATTTTAATAACAACAAACAGTGGGGCGAAGTGCTTATACGTTACTTTATAAACGAAGACGGATCTATAGATTACGAAACGGCCGATACTGTGCTTTACCCTACAGGAATCAATTAATTTTTGTACCTTTATTTTTCTCAATTTTAATTTTACCATGAAAAAGCCGGTAGTTGTTTTAATTTCCGTGTTAACGCTTGTGTCATGTGATTACATACTAAAAAAGCGCGAAGACAGTGTGGTTGTGCCACGCGAGGAAACTGTGGCGGGTAACGATGCCGAAAAAGATAAAAATGGCTGTGTACCATCGGCAGGGTACAAGTGGAGTATTATACGGAATAACTGTATACGCCCTTCAGAAGAGGGGTATCGCTTAAATTCTATTGATAAGGTGGAAGATGATACTGACGTAAAGAGTGCTTTTGTACTTTTTTCGGAAAATGGCGAAGATGCGGAAGTGTACCTCCCTGATACAGAAGGGTCGATAGTATTCCATAAAGTTGCTGAAAATGTTTTTAAAAACCAGCAATGGACGCTGCATGCCGATAAAGGTTTTTCGCTAAAATACAACGGTAAAATTTATTACGTAGGGGCACGCCCGGTAGAGGAAGGCCAGATTACCGGAGATGAAAACGAACAAAGTTAAATCACTTAGATAGGTAGTTTACGCTATAAAAAAATGCGCCGTACTGTTTCAGTACGGCGCATTTTTTATGTGGTATTATTTTTTATTGAGATACGTACCTGCCCAGGTAGTAGCGTGTGTTGTCTGTACTATCGTTAGGGGTAGGGGTAAACGCTTCGCCTGAACCGGTAACATTAAAAAACTTGGCATTTACCAGGTAAATATCGTTTAAGAACTGCCCCGGCGATGAGGTAGATTCGGTGGTTACAACAAGTATTTGCGCAGAGCCTTCGGTGGTAATCCATTCCTGTTCCAGTACCGGTGTTAAGGCACCGTTACATATTACAGTATTGTTTATGCCTGAGTTTTCGTACACACGAAAACGGGCAAAATTATTACTATCTGTACTAATGTTTTTACTGCCGGGTACGTTGTTAAACGTTCCCGAAGCCAGCGTAAGTAGTATGGCTTCTTTGCTGTTTGCTAAAAACAGCCTGCCATCGTTACAGGTGCTAAAAAAGCTTTGGCTGGTTTCGTTTTCGGTAAAATCAAAGTTAAAGCCCAGGCTGCTGGTTATGGTACCCAGATAGTTGTCTTCTATACGAATGGTTTGGTCGCCTTTGGCAAAACTGGCGTTAACCAGGGTAATGCTGTGCGAAAACTGTGTAGCCGATGTTTTTGCGGTTACCACAGATATTTCTCCCGTGCCTACCCATCGGTCTTTAATGCTTATATTGGGGTTGTCTACGCCACTGCACACATTACTTGCAGTGGGTGTGCTTCCGCTGTACACACGGTATTCTATTTGTCCCTGGCTTAAGGTATAAGATGTGGGTATGTAATTATTGTTGGCATCTTTGGCGCTTTCTGTGTTAAGCAGTGCTGCCGCCGGAAAGTTTATAACCAATACTTCTTTGGTGCTGCTGTTTACCGCTATGTAAGTGCGGGTAGTTTCATTACATAAAGTAAGTTCTGTACCAAAATTAAAGGTTTGAAATGCCATGTCGCCATCATCGCACCCGGTAAGGAACAGCAGTGTAAGTAACAGGCCAAGTATCTTTTTCATAAAAATGATTTTAAAGGCAAAAATAGTGTTTTTAGTGGTTCTGTAAAACGTTTTGGCAATTAGCATTAACACAAGGACAAAGTAAAAAATACGTAAATTTGTACACAATGAAAAAAGCCTATCTTGATAACGCTTCTACTACGGCCTTGCGCCCGGAAGTAATACACGAAATAGCCCACACGCTTTGCGAATACGGTAATGCATCGTCTACGCACAGTTTTGGGCGCAGTGCTAAAGTATTGCTGGAAACGGCACGAAAAACCATAGCACGATACTTAAACGCAGAATCACGTGAAATTATTTTTACATCGGGCGGTACTGAGGCAGATAATATGGTTTTACGTGGTGCCATATCTGCGCTGGGCATTAAGCGTATTATAAGCAGTAAAACAGAACACCATGCGGTACTAAATACCGTAGACAGGCTTGCAGCCGAAAATCTGGCAGAGGTGGTTTACGTACCGTTACTACCCGGCGGTTTACCGGATTTAGAGCAACTGGAACTACTTTTACAGCAAGATATACCCACACTCGTAAGCCTTATGTATGTAAATAACGAAACAGGCGTGGTACTGGATTTAGAAAAAACAGGCAACCTTTGCCATAAATACGGTGCTTATTTTCATACCGATACCGTACAGGCGATAGGAAAAACAGAACTCGATTTTAAAAACCTTCCGGTGGATTTTGCTGCTGCAAGCGCCCATAAATTCCATGGGCCTAAGGGCGTAGGATTTGCGTATGTGCGAAAAAACCTTGTGCTGCACGCCATTTCGTTTGGCGGTGAGCAGGAAAAAGGCATACGCCCGGGCACAGAGCCTATACACCAGGTAGCGGGCATGGCTAAGGCACTGGAGCTTTCTTACAATCATCTCGCAGAGGAACACGCGCATATTACCGACTTAAAAAATTATCTTATTTCCCGGTTAGATGCTTCTTTCCCGGGTTATAAAATAAACGGCAGCGAAGCGGGTAACCTGTTTTATAACATTATAAATATTCAGCTTCCTTTTTCAGAGGATAAAACGTCAATGATATTGTTTAACCTGGATATGCAGGGGATAGCAGTTTCGCGCGGAAGTGCCTGCCAGTCGGGCAGTATACGGCCATCGCACGTACTGAAAGAAATTTTACCCGAAAGCGAAATAAACAAACCGTCGTTACGCATTTCATTCAGCCACTATAATAATAAAGAAGATATTGATTTGCTTGTAACGGCATTGCATAAAGTGTAATTTTCAAATATTTAGGTAACTATTACCGATCTAATAAAGAGGTAGTAGTTTTACGTTTAAGCTAAAAAATAAAAAAGCCGCTCCCCATCACAAGAGCGGCTTTCACCTTACACAAAACCATCATTGGCTTTTAAAACTTCATACCTACACCAAAGCCAAGCAATAGCGGGTTAATGTCTACTTTAGCCGGTATGCTCAGTCCGGTAGCAAGGTTAGAAGCATCGACAGTTACGTCGGTATTTAGAAAAACTTTTTTGGCATCCACGTTTATAAAGTACTTGTCAGTAATCATAAGGTCAAAACCTGCCTGGAATGCGTATCCAAACGCATTATCATATTTTACATCTTTAACCACAGGGCCTGATTTTACATTGTAAAAAATAGTGTAGTTAACACCTGCACCCACATACGGCTTAAATACCTTACCGGCATAGAAATGGTATTGTAGTGTAAGAGTAGGGGGCAGCAGGTACACGCTGCCCAGGTTTACATCAGCACTTGTAGGGCCGCCTATTGGGCTAAGGTTAGAGTCCTTAGTGTGCACATCATGCTTGGTTGTACCCAGTATAAGTTCGGCTGCTATGTTTTTTGTAAAGAAATAAGTGAAGTCTAACTCTGGTATAAAGTTGTTAGAAATAGCCACATCGCCACCTATAGCGCCTATGGTAGCGCTTTCTGAAGGTATAACGCCTACACCTCTAAGGCGTACCTGCCAGTTTTTAAACTCTGTAGTAGTTTTGTTATCTTTTTCTTGTGCATTTGTAAAGTTGAAGCTGAAAAGCGATGCCGCCAGTACAGCAAAAGCTAGTTTTTTCATGAATTTGTGTTTTTTAATTACATGTCAAAAGTACATTGGATGTTTAGGGAAAAACCTGACAATAATCATGGTTTAAAAACAATTTTATGGGGATAATTCAGTGCGGTTAAATTCTTACATTTACACAAACTAAATTTTAGTTATATCATGCGAAAACTGTTTTGCGCCCTTTTACTACTGTTTGTAACCGTAGCAAACGCCCAGCTTAAAAGCCCGGCGGCATACCTCCCTGATTACGGCAGGCACGTTACCTACTACCACCAGCTTGAAAGCTATTTTACCCACCTTACACAAAATTCCGACTATGTAAGACAGCAACCTTACGGGCAAACCACGGAAGGCAGAGGGCTTTCTGTTTACTATATTTCTTCCGCAGAAAACTTAAAAAATCTTGAAAACATCCGTTCGGGGCACCTTGCCACTACGGGATTGCAGCAAAGTAATGTAGCACCTCCAGACAAAGTAATTGTGTGGTTAAGCTTTAACGTTCATGGTAACGAGCCTGCCGCCGCCGAAAGTGCCATGAACGTAGCCTATAACCTGCTAAACCCTGACAATAAAGAAGCTAAAGGGTGGCTAAAAAATGTAGTGGTAATACTGGACCCATGCCTTAACCCTGATGGGTTTTCGCGCTATGGCAACTGGCTACACAGCGTTACCGGGAATAACTTTCATACCGGGGCAACAGACCGTGAGCACATGGAACCCTGGCCACACGGCAGGGAAAACCACTACCTGTACGATCTTAACCGCGACTGGGCTTGGCAGGTACAACCCGAAACCCGACAGCGCATAGAGCTTTATAATCAGTGGATGCCTATGGTACACGCCGATGTGCATGAAATGGGATATAACGATCCGTATTTTTTTCCACCACCGGCAGAGCCCATGCACGATTACATAACTAAAGGGCAAAAAGATTTTTACGAGGCCATAGGGCAAATGACCGCTAAAAAGTTTGATAAAAAAGGATGGGGATACTATTCACGAGAGGTGTTTGATTTGTATTATCCCAGCTACGGCGATACCTATCCTTGTTTTAACGGTGCTGTAGGGATGACTTTTGAGCAAGGGGGCATAGGCGCGGGGCGTGCGGTGGAGCTTAAAAATGGTAACATACTTACCCTGCAGGACAGGATAGATCACCATACCGCGGCAATGCTTAGCGTTGTAGAAACAGCCGCCTGGAAAAAAGATATGCTTATAAAAAACTTCAGGGCTTATTTTTCAACCCAGCAGGATAATCTTAAAGGCAAGTACCGCACCTACATTATAAAAGATAACGGCAGGAATACTGAACTCACGCAGTTACTAACACGTAATAAAATAAGGTATGCTTACGCGGCCGAAAGCCGTAGTGTTAAAGGGTATAGCTATAGTACAGATAAGGATGAAGAATTTAGCATACAGCAAAATGACCTTGTAATAACTACCAGTCAGCCAAAAGCCGTACTCACGCAGGTATTGCTGGAACCCAAGCATCACCTTAGTGATAGTCTTTCTTATGATATTACGGCATGGGATTTACCCCGTGCTTTTGGCACGGAGGCTTATGCACTTAAAAAGGAATTGGCATTAAAAACGGTGAACGCTCCCGTAGCTAAAAGCAAATTACAATATGAAAATGCTTATGCGTTTTACATTCCGTGGAACAACAGGGTTTCTGTAAAAACACTTGCCATGTTACATCGCAACAAAGTTAAGGTTAGGAGTGCGCGCGCGCAGTCTCTTTTCCCGGGGGTTAAGGTTAATAATGGCGACCTTATAGTACTGAAGGCGGATAACAGCCAGTTTGCTGATTTTGAAAAAACGCTTGCGGTACTGCTAGATGGTAAAAATGAATACGAAATTATAGAGAGCGGATATGCGATTTCAGGTAGCGACCTGGGTGCTGAGGCATTCCCGATTTTAAAGCAGCCCAAAGTGTTATTGTTTAGCGGAGAAGGAATCAGCAGTACTGATTTCGGGCAGGTGTGGAACTTCTTCGATAACATAGCCGAATATCCGCTGAGTATTGTAGATGTGCACAATGCAGGAGGTGTAAATTTTGATTCCTTTACCACCATTGTATTACCAGACGGATATTATAATTTTTCGGATGCCGACAAAACCCTCCTTGATGCATTTATAACTAAAGGGGGGCAAGTTATAGCGCTGTGTAGCGCACTTGACCTTTTTGAAGACAGGGCGGGCTACGGGCTCACGCGTTTTGCTACTGATGCTGCAAAAGATGATTCAAAACGGCAGACTGAAGAAAAAGACTTATCTGCGCGGTACAACGGCTATGGCAGTGCTGCACGCCAGGGACTGTCTTCCAGCATTTCGGGGGCTATTGTAGAAAATATAGCCGACCCGTCGCATCCGCTGAGTTTTGGTTTGGGAAGCCGCTATTTTAGCCTTAAAACTTCAGGATCGCTTTATCAAATGCTTACCGGAGCTACTAATGTGGCTTATGTACCAAAAGGTTACAAAAGTTTCGGATTTATTGGCAATAATTTAAAGCAAAAGTTGGCCGGTACTGTTACTTTTGCGGTAGATTATAAAGGAAAAGGTAATGTGGTATACATGGTAGATAATCCACTTTTCAGAGGGTTTTGGGAAGCCGGAAATTTACTTTTTGCAAATGCCTTGTTCCAGTTGAATTAAATGCTTTTATGAATAGGATTGAGGTTGTTAAAGGAGATATTACAAAAATAACAGTAGATGTTGTGGTTAATGCTGCTAACTCGTCATTACTGGGCGGCGGCGGCGTAGATGGCGCCATACACAGGGCCGGAGGGCCGGAGGTTTTAAACGAATGCCGTGATATACGCAATAGGCAGGGAAAATGTAAAACAGGCGAGGCAGTGGTTACCACAGCGGGTAACTTACCGGCAACATTTATTGTGCATACCGTGGGGCCCGTATGGAACGGCGGTTATAAAAATGAACCCGAGCTTTTAGCAAATTGTTACAGGAACAGCCTTAACCTTGCCGTTGAAAAAAATGCAGAAACCATAGCTTTCCCTAACATAAGTACCGGTATTTATGGCTACCCTAAACCGGGAGCCGCAAAGGTGGCGGTAGCAACCGTGCGCGAATTTCTTGAAACAAACGAAAGCATTAAAAAGGTAATTTTCGTTTGTTTTGATGACGATAATTATACGCTTTATAAGAACCTGTTATAGCCCTGATGTATTAATTACACGGTCGCCGGGTTGTAATGAGGCACCAGCTACACCACCGTTAAACTTTACCGGTACAGACATAAGGCCTTCCTTAACGGCTACAAGGGTGTTAAAGTGCAGATGCGCTACGTCTGTCCAGCCGGTTTTACCCGAAAGCCCTACAGGCTGCCCGCGCTGTACGTTGTCGCCTACTTTTACTAATGCCCCGTTGTGTTTAAGGTGTACGTATTGCGTGTAAAGCCCAATATGCGGATGATACAGCGTAATGTAGTTAGCGTATTGTTTCCATTTTTTATTAGCACCCCCATATTTATATCCGGAAATAACACCTACAACTACACCATGATCTGCGGCGCATACCGTATCGCCTACGCGAAGTGAAAAATCTATAGCATATTTAGAGTAAGGCTCGTGGTGAGAATATTCACCATCATAAGCCTGTATAACCCTGTAGGTTTTTCCTTTAGGGTAGGGTAAGGCCAGTGTATTGCGCATGGGTATTTCGGCAGGATTACCCAGCCCTGTATTAATCAGCAGGGTTTTTACCTGTAGGCTGTCAGCCGCTATGGTAATGTTTGTATTGCTTTGCGGAGGTAAAACAATTACCCTTTGTTGTTTCAGTTTTCGATTAAAAATACTGTCGCTACTACTCAGGTAATACCGCATGGGGCATTTCAGCGGATTATCCAGGGTGAGGTAAATGGTGTCGTTTTTATAACTGTATCGCGTGGCTGTTTGCGCCTGAAAAAGTAGTTTTTTAGGCACGGTTTTGCAGCTTCCTAAAAGCATAAACAGGCAAAGTGTAGCTAATGCGCAGCGCAATACGCGCATTATTTATTGTCTTTTACAATAAACACCTCGTCCATTCTCCTAAATTTAGGGTTACTGGCTACTGTAACACGCTGTATATAAGAGTTTTCTTTAACCCGGGTTATTTTTACCATCATAGTTCCTGCTTTTTGCAGGTCTTTGTTTCTTGCTGCGGTAGCTGCGGTAGCTGCGGTAGGTGTAATGGTATAGGTACAGTCATTTATCCATACGAGGTCAAAATCGTATATTTCCTCAGCATCTTCCATCTGCTCAGTCTGTATGTTACCGCTTCTTTTGATGATGCTGGTTTTTTTAGAGGCAGGGTCTGTAACCTTAAAGGTGCCCTCCTTTAGCATAGAGCAGTCACCGGTTTGGCTGTAGCCAAAAAGGGAAACAATAAAAGTAAAGATAAGGAGTATTTTTTTTATCATACTTGTTGGTATTTTGAGTGGATAATCAGGTTGGAGGTTTTTATACGGTTAAATATACGGCAAGTCAAATAGCCAGGCAATATACTATATGTTAATTAACGTCTAAGAATTGTGTTTATTGTAAGGTAAACCTTATTTACATAAAAGGTTGCCTTTTACAGCAACCTCTTTATTATTATCAGTTATGGAATTACTTCCATTTAAAGTTTTTTTCGATGGCTTTAATCATTTCGCCGGCAATGTCTTTTTGGGTAGCGCCTTCTATGCCTTCCAGCCCGGGAGATGAGTTTACCTCCAGCAGCAATGGCCCTTTAGACGAACGTATAATATCTATCCCGGCAACTTTAAGGTTCATGGCTTTAGCCGCTTTTATGGCTATGCGTTTTTCTTCTGCTGTAGCTTTTATAACACTTGCAGTACCACCCAAATGGATGTTGGCACGGAACTCGCCCGGCAATGCCTCACGCTGAATAGATGCCACTACCTTGCCGTCGATTACAAACCAGCGGATATCTTTGCCGTTTGCTTCCTTAATAAACTCCTGTACAAGGATATTGGCATTAAGGCTTTTAAAAGCATTAATAACACTTTCAGCTGCTTTTTTGGTTTCGGCAAGTACAACGCCTTTACCCTGGGTGCCTTCCAGCAGTTTTACAATCAGGGGGCTTCCGCCCACCATTTTTATAAGGTCGTTAGTGTCAAGTGGAGAGTTGGCAAAGCCCGTTGTAGGTATGTCTATACCACTATTAAGCAATAATTGTAATGAATACAGCTTATCGCGGCTCTGGCTTATGGCTGCTGCAGAGTTAAGGCAAAATACCTTAAGTGCTTCAAAATGACGGGTAAGGGCACAGCCATAAAACGTCATGCTTGGGCGTATCCGCGGAATAATCGCATCAAAGTCATTTAACACTCGGCCGCCACGGTAGTGGATTTCCGGTTTTTCGGCATCCAGCTTCATGTAGCAGTATTTCAGGTTAAGAAAGTGCATTTCGTGCCCGCGCATTTCGCCGGCTTCCATAATGCGCCTGTTGCTATACAGTTCAGGATTGCTTGCCAATACCCCTATGCGGAGCCCGCGCTTTTCATCGCCTGCGGTTTCGTAATATTCTTTAAGCTTTTCTTTTGTAGGCTGTCCTAAAAGGTATTTTTGTTCAGGGTCTACCAGTATGCGCCCGCTCATGGCTTCCCTGCCCAGTAGCATACGGAAACCCATAGAATCGCGATTGGTTAAGGTAACCTCTATTTCCCATTCCTGCTCGCCTACACATATCTTTGTTTTAATAACGTAGCGCAGCTCGCGGTAGCCACTGCTGCTTTTTACAATACGCTTATCTATAAGCGGTGCCTGGCAGTGTATTACTGCACGGGTATTGTTTTGTATGGGGTGTATGTCAAACTTTAGCCAGTTTTCGCCCTCTTTTTCAAACGGTACAATGTTTACGGCATGAAGTGCTGAGGTTTTGGCACCCGAATCTACACGGGCTTTTATGGTTGGTAATCCCAGTTCGGGGAATGCGCACCACTCTTCGCTTCCTACAATTACTTTTTCGAGCATGGTTTATTAAAATTGTGCAGTTTCGAAGGTATGTTTTTTTTTAATTGGCTACTATGCGGCGGTGTTTTTTGTTGATAATTTAATCTTAGGATAACCCTGTTGTTGTAAATTATTGATTAGCAATTTTAAACAAAAAATCCCGGGGTATTATATCCCGGGATTATAGTGTTTTTGCGTGCTTAGAATTTGTAACGTACACCAAGCGCGATATCCGGACCGAAGTTGTCGCCGCGGTAGTCGTCGTTAAAATATAGCTCCGGCCTAAAATCAAGCGCATGCTGATGTGGTATATCAA
>JAAXJD010000221.1 GCA_012270005.1 Flavobacterium sp.
TTTTTCCTAAACTCAGGTTTTAATCTTAGTCTAGAACGTAACTGTAAATATTTTTAATATTCCGTGTCACACAAAAACGAGCTACTCGGCTTGCTTATATAAACCGATAATAACAACCCTTAGAACGTATGAACCAGGCTGAGTTTATAAAAGTTATCTCGCCATTTAAAGATAAGGTTTTCCGGCTTTCGCGCCGGATGCTTATTAGCATTGAAGAGGCTGAGGATGCCACCCAGGAGGTGCTGGTAAAGCTTTGGAACAGCAGGGCAAAACTAAGTGGTTACAGTAGTGTGGAGGCATTGGCCATGACCATGACAAAAAACTACTGCCTGGACAGGCTTAAAAGTAAGCAGGCATCGGAAATGAGGATTGTGCACAGCAATTACACCGATAGGGAAGCGGGGCTGCACAAGCAGGCAGAAGACCGCGACAGCCTGTGGTGGGTGCAAAAAATAATGTTACAGCTGCCCGAACAGCAACGCATGATTGTGCAGCTAAGAGAAGTGGAGCAATACGAATTTGAGGAAATAGCCAAAATGCTCGATATGAACGAAACGGCGGTACGTGTGGCGCTAAGCCGCGCCAGGAAAACGCTTAGGGACGAAATGACAAAAAAACACAGCTCTGGAATTAACTAAAATAGACTTACTGATTAATAAATATTTTGACGCCGAAACTACTTTGGCAGAAGAACAGCAACTTAGGGATTATTTTAATTCGGGTAATGTGGCGCCACACCTGCAGCAATACGCTCCTATGTTTTGCTTTTTTGCCGAAGAAGAAGATCTGTCGTATAACAGGCCTTTACAGTTTGAAGCTAAGCCGGATTACCGGAGATGGTTTAGCGTAGCGGCGGCAGTAATTGTGGTTGCTGGGGGCTTTACCTGGTTTTATCTAAATTTGGAAAACGCCTGTATACAACATCTGGTCACTTATAATAACCCCGAGGTTGCCTTCAGGGAAACACAAAAGGCCCTAAACATGCTTTCAAAAAACGTAAACGTGGGCGTAGAAAGTATGAGTTACATAGGTGAATATGAAAAAACACGTAAATCAATCTTCAAAAAATAGAACAGTCATGAAAAAATTAATCATTGCAGTAGTATTAGCGGTGGCACCATTTGTTAGTTTTGCGCAAACAAATGTGTTTGATAAATTTCAAAATGTAGAAGGCATACAATCAATATGCTTAAACAGTAAACTTTTTGAAATAGCAGGTAGCGTAGAGGCTCCTGCAGGTGGCGAAAAGGCCCAGAAATGTTTAGATATGGTAAGGAACATAGATAATATGAAGATTTTTTCCACATCTGAAAGAAAGCACAAGAAAAACCTGAGCAGCGCCGTAGGTGCTTATCTTAAAGAAAATACGCTTAGCGAACTGGTTTCGGTAAACGATAAGGGTTCTAAAGTAAAGGTATTTGTAAAGCAGGGCGGTAAAGCGTCTGAAATACGCGAGGCACTGGTTTTTGTTGAAGATGAAAAAGAAGTGGTAGTTATGAGCTTTACCGGACAGGTAGACCTTAACACCCTTAAAAAGTTAAAGTAACTGTACTCAAAAAAGATTTTTAAATTAAGCGAAATGAAAAAGCTGTTTATTGCCCTGTTACTGGCTGCGATGCCTTTTATAGTAAATGCCCAGGCGTCGCCATTTGCCAGGTTTGAAGACAAAACAGGCATAACATCTGTTGTGGTGAACAAAAAGATGTTTGAACTGATGTCTAACGTAAAGATAGACCCAAAAGACAAAGAGGGTCAGCGTTATCTTAACCTTGTAAGGAAACTGGATAACCTGCGCGTGTTTACTACCGAAAACGGTAAGTTTTCCGGTGACATGAAGGTAGCAGTAGACAGTTATCTTAAAAGCAACCCGCTGCAGGAGCTTATGCGTATTAACAACAACGGCCGCAGTATAAAGATTTATGTAAAGCAGGGCGCTTCGTCTTCGCAGGTTAAAGAGCTGCTTATGTTTATAGAAGGGGGCAAAGGTACAGACACAGTACTTATGTCGCTTACGGGTAGCTTTGACCTGGACGATATTTCTATGCTAACTGAAAGGATGAGCCTGCCGGGCGGTAACGAGCTTAAAAAAGCTGCTAAAGAAAAAGCATAATTATGGTACGACTTTTTTATATACTGGCTGCGGCAGCAGTGGCGCTCCTTACATCGTGTAGTGGCGAACCTACCATGCAAACCTACTTTGTAGACAAAAGTGAACAACCGGGTTTTTCGGCTATAGATTTGTCGCCAAGCCTTATTAATACTAATAAGCTTAACCTTAAGCCCGAAGAAAAGGCGGCTATGGCTTCCATTAAATCGGTAAATATACTGGTGTATAAGGCAGATTCGGCCAACCCAAAATCTTATGAGCAGGAAGCGGCTACTGTTTTAAAAATTATTAAAACAGACCATTATGATGAACTGATGAAGTTTAATTTTAATGGGGCAGGGGCTAACCTGAGCACAAAGGGCGAAGGTGAGCACATAGACGAGTTTGTGGTATATGCGCACAAGCCCGATGCCGGACTTGCACTATTCAGGGTTACGGGCAACGACATGACGCCGAATAACGTAATGACTATAGCCTCTGTATTGCAAAAGGCGAGTGTAAATTCTGATCAGTTTAAGCCGTTGCAGAAAATGTTTTTAAAATAAAACTTGATTTAGTTTAGGTAAAATTTTTATACAATAAGCTGTATGTCAAACAAAAAACCGGGAAGCAATTCCCGGTTTTTTTTTATGTTGTATTGTAATGCTAATATTTATTTACGGATGGTTTGTTTCCTGTCTGGCCCTACAGATACTACCTTAATAGGCACTTCAAGTTCAGCTTCTATAAAGGCAATGTACTCTTTAAACTCTACAGGAAGCTCATCGTAAGTTGTAAGACCGGTAAGGTCTGCCGCCCAGCCTTTTTTCTCCACATACACAGGCTCTACATTTTCGGGCTCTATGTTGTATGGGAAATGATTTATAACCTCACCTTTGTATTTGTAAGCCGTACAAACTTTTAGGGTTTCAAAACCACTCAGTACGTCGCCTTTCATCATATACAGTTCGGTAACGCCGTTAACCTGTACCGCATATTTAAGCGCTACAAGGTCTAGCCAGCCACAACGCCTTGCACGGCCTGTAACAGATCCAAATTCGTTACCCACACGTGCCATGGTAGCACCATCTTCGTCAAACAATTCGGTAGGGAACGGGCCGCTACCCACGCGGGTAGTGTACGCCTTAAATATACCGAACACGTCTTTTACTTTGTTTGGTGCTATGCCTAATCCTGTACAGGCTCCGGCAGCCGTGGTGTTAGACGATGTTACAAACGGATAGGTTCCGAAATCTATATCCAGCAGCGACCCCTGGGCGCCTTCGGCAAGGATAGATTTTCCTGCCTTCATGGCGCTGTTAAGGTATTCTTCGCTATCTATAAACGTAAGTGTTTTAAGTACCTCAATAGCCGCAAAGAATTCTTCTTCAAGTTCGGCAAGGTCATACTCCAGTTCTACGTTGTAAAACGCTATCATAGCCTCATGTTTTTCGGCAAGGTGGCGGTAGCGTTCCTTAAAATCGTCTAGTTCTATATCACCTACACGTATACCGTTTCGTCCGGTTTTATCCATGTATGTAGGGCCTATGCCTTTAAGGGTAGAACCTATTTTGGCTTTACCTTTACTGGCTTCGCTAGCTGCATCCAGCAGGCGGTGTGTAGGCAGTATAAGGTGTGCCTTGCGCGATATAAGCAGGCGTGATTTAATGTCTATATTAAACTTTTCCAGCCCTTCCAGTTCTTTCTGGAATACTACCGGGTCCATAACCACACCGTTACCTATAATGTTTACAGAGTTTTGGTGGAAAATACCCGAAGGAATGGTTCTTAATACGTGTTTAATACCATCAAACTCCAGTGTGTGGCCGGCATTTGGACCACCCTGAAATCGCGCTATAATATCGTAGCCCGATGTAAGTACGTCAACTATTTTTCCTTTTCCTTCGTCGCCCCATTGTAGCCCGAGTAGCAAATCTACGGTCATTCTTATTCGTGTGTTGTTTTATGTTGTTAGTAATTATTTCTGTCTTTAAAAACAAAAAACCAATCCGTTTTAGGGGTTGGTTCATTGGGCTGCTTTACAGCGGCTTATTCTTTTTCGGCGGCTACCTGCTTTTTCTGTCCGTACAGGTATAGCGAATGATTGTGTATCTCTATGCCGAATATTTCTTCTATTGTTTTTTTAATACTCTGTATACGCGGGTCGCAAAACTCTATCACTTCCCCCGACCCAGGCCGCCTCCTCAGGCCCGCCACTCACCCACCCTACGACTTCTCCTAGTGGCCGTGATTCTTCCCAAACTGGTGGCGCCTTACCAGGCCACACTCCAGCAGCAGCTCTATGGTGTTGTACAGCGTAGCGCGGCTTACGCGGTAGTTTTTATTTTTCATTTTAATATAAAGCGACTCTATATCAAAATGCTCGCTGCTGTTGTATATTTCCTGGAGTATTGCGTAGCGCTCAGGTGTTTTCCTGTGCCCCTTGTCTTCCAAAAACTTGGTAAAGACATTTTTTACAATCTCCTGGTTTTTATTGTGTTCCATAAATCGTGATAATAAAACGCATAGATACGATAATTTTTGGGAAGAGAAAATGTTTTGTGATACGGGTTTTTATCAAGTGTTTTTAAATGTAAAATTTCGGCTACAACAATCGTAGATTTGGCTAAGGCTATAGTAAATAACAACCCGAAATTTGTACTATACAAAAATCAAAAAAAATGAACATAGTTATTACAGGCTCATTAGGGCACATAAGCAAACCACTTACCAAAACATTAGTTCAAAAAGGGCATAGAGTTGTTGTTATAAGCAGCAAAGAAGAAAGGGCTGAGGAAATAAGCGCCATAGGAGCGATACCTGCTATAGGTTCTTTAGCCGATACTGATTTTCTTAAACAAACTTTTATCGGCGCAGACGCGGTGTATCTTATGGAGCCACCTTTTAATTTTACAGATCCTGATACCGATATAATTCAGGCATGGGTAAATATTGCCCACAACTACAAAACGGCTGTAGAGAAATCCGGCATTACAAAAGTGGTACATTTAAGTAGTATTGGCGCACATACCGATAAAGGTAACGGTATGCTGGCCGCTCATTATTATGTAGAGCAAATTCTGGCCGAGTTGCCTGCGGAGGTGGTTATTAAAACCCTTCGCCCGGTAGGGTTTTACTATAATATGTTTGCATACATACACGCTATTAAGGCTGTGGGTAGTATTTTTCAGAATTACGTTGGTGATATAAAAGAGCCTTGGGTTTCGCCAGTAGATATAGCAGCAACAATTGTCAGCGAAATTACACTGCCTTTTAGCGAACGCTTTGTGAGATACGTAGCCAGCGAAGAACTGACAGGTAATGAAGTAGCCAAAATTTTGGGCAATGCCATTGGGGTAAATGTAAAATGGGTAGCAATTAGTGATGAAGCATTTGAAGAAAATCTTTTAAAAGCCGGATTTAGTGCTCAGGCAGCCAAAGGGCTTACCGAAATGAATGCCGGCCGACGTGCAGGCTTATACGATCATTACAACAAACACAAGCCTGAACTTGGTACTGTAAAACTGGCTGATTTTGCAAAAGATTTCGCGACGGTGTTTAATCAATAAAGTGTACCTTTAATTTATGGAAGCACCCGTTAGAATAAAAACTATAAGCGAGTTTCATCAAAAACGTGGCCTGCCTGGCCCTGCGCACCCTTTAGTAAGTGTTGTAAACTACGAAAACATAGTGCACAATCCTGAGCTTTATTACAGTAGTATGGTGTTTGATTTTTACTCTATTTGTGTAAAAAAGAACCCTTACTTAAAAATGCGCTACGGCCAGCAGCAATATGATTTTGACGAAGGTGTAATGTTTTTTATGTCGCCGGGGCAGGTGTTTGGTATAAGTTTACCAAACAACGCGCTACGCCCACAACATACCGGCTGGATGCTACTTATTCACCCTGATTTTTTTAACAATACCAGTCTTGCATCGGTTATAAAGCAATACGATTATTTTTCGTATGCGGTTAACGAAGCCTTGTTTTTATCAGAAGCAGAGCAGCAAACCCTTGCCGGGATAGTGGCTAACATAGACCATGAATGCAGTAAAAACATAGATGGTTTTACACAGAGCATTATTACCGCGCAAATAGAATTGCTGTTAGCCTATAGTGAAAGATATTATCAAAGGCAGTTTATAACCCGTAAAGTATCGGGTAACCAGTTGCTGGACAAATTAGAATTACTACTACAATCGTATTTTAATTCGAAAGATCTTAGCGAAAAAGGGCTGCCTACGGTGCAGCATATAGCTGATACCTTAAATGTATCTCCAAATTACCTGAGTGGGGTTCTTAAATCTATTACGGGGCTGAGTACGCAGCAGCACATTCATGAAAAACTGATTGAGAAAGCTAAAGAGCAGTTATCTGTTACGGCATTAACCGTCAGTGAAATCGCCTACAGTTTAGGATTTGAGCATCCGCAGTCGTTTAGTAAATTGTTTAAGGCAAAGACCAGGCTCTCTCCACAGGAATTTAGGCAGTCGTTTAACTGATAGCAATTAGTTTTTCCATTCGGGCGAATCCGTTGCCGGGCCTCAAAATGATAGTCACTTGCTAGTTAACATAAAAAAATCCGGAACCATGCAGTTCCGGATTTTTCTATTTTAGTTGAGACCGTTAGTTATTATAAATCCGTGTTACTTTATCTATACCGTCTATCTTCTTAATGTTTTCAATCAGTTTTTTGAGGATGGTATTGTTTTGTACCACCACAGTAACCTGGCCGTTAAACACACCTGCATTACCGCTAAGCGATATGCTTTGTATGTTTACGTGCATGTTGTTACTGATTACTTTAGTAAGCTCATTAGTAAGCCCCAGGCTGTCCATACCGGTAATTTTAAGGGTTGCCTTAAATTCTTCCTGGCTGCTGTCTATCCATTTGGCAGGGATAATTCGGTAGGCAAAGTTACTCTGCAGCCTTATGGCGTTAGGGCAATCGCGCTTGTGTACTTTAATCCCCTCATTTATGGTTACAAAGCCAAACACATCGTCGCCAGGTTTGGGGTTACAGAAGTTGGCAAACTTAAAGTCGAGCTTATCGCCGTTTTTACCAAATACAAGCAGGTCATAGTTTTTGCTGATTTCCTCTTTTTGTATTTGTTCCGGCGCTACACTTGGCGATTTACGCATTTTACCTTTAAAGAAGTTCATAAAGGTATTGCTCTTTAACGCCGCAAAGTCTTTTAACTGCTGGTTGTCTATGCTGCCTATACCTATGCGGTAAAACAGGTCGAGGCTCGTTTTAAGTTTAAAATAGGTTACCAGTTCGTTAATGGTGGCCTCATTAAGGTTTATTTTTAAGTGGCGCAACTTGCGGGTAAGCAACTCCTTACCGTCTTCGGCTATGCGCTTGGTGTCTTCGTTTAGTACGTTCTTAATTTTGTTTTTAGCGCGCGCAGTGGTAACATAGTCCAGCCAGTGCGAGTTTGGCTTTTGGTTAGGCGATGTAATAACCTCTACCTGGTCGCCACTATTCAGTACGTGGTTCAGCGGAACCAGCTTGCCGTTCACCCGAGTACCCCTTGTGTGTATACCCACCTCAGAGTGGATGCTAAAGGCAAAGTCTAATGAAGTAGCACCTTTTGGGAGCGACTTAATTTCGCCCTTGGGGGTAAATACGTAAATTTCCTTGGCGTAAAGATTCAGTTTAAAGTCTTCCACAAAATCTACCGCATCGCCCGATGAATTTTCAAGGGCTTCTTTTAGCAGGTTCAGCCAGGTTTCAAGTCCGTGTTCTTCGGTATTGGCTCCCTGTTTGTATTTGTAGTGCGCAGCGTAACCCTTCTCGGCAACTTCATCCATACGCTCACTGCGTACCTGTATTTCTACCCAGCGGCCTTTTGGACCCATTACCGTAATGTGTAACGCCTCGTAGCCCGTACTTTTAGGCGATGAAATCCAATCGCGAAGCCTGCTGGGGCTGGGCCTGTAATGGTCTGTTACTATAGAGTATATTTTCCATGCGAGGAATTTTTCGTCGTGCTGGTTTGATTTGTAAATAATCCTGAGGGCAAACTTATCATACACTTCATCAAACGTAACCCCTTGCGCCAGCATTTTCCGGCGGATGGAGTACACTGATTTTGGCCTTCCTTTTATGGTATATTCTATACCCTCGGCATCCAGCGATTTACAAAGCACATCACTTATTGATTTAATGTAAGCATCCTGTTCCTCCTTGCTCTCTTTCATTTTGCTTACAATGTCGTTGTATACCTCAGGTTCGGTATACTTAAGCCCCAAGTCTTCGAGCTGGCTTTTTATGTTGTATAAACCCAGCCTGTGTGCCAAAGGCGCATATATGTAAAGCGTTTCGCTGGCTATTTTAGCCTGTTTGTAATCTACCATGCTTTCCATGGTTTGCATATTATGCAGGCGGTCGGCAAGTTTAATAAGTATAACCCTTACATCATCATTAAGGGTAAGCAGCATTTTACGGAAATTCTCCGCCTGTAACGATATTTCCTGGTCTGTTTTTACCTGTGCTATTTTAGTAAGGCCTTCTACAATACGCGCGATTTTTGGGTTAAACATATTTTTAATATCTTCAACCGTAACGTGAGTATCTTCAACCACATCATGCAAAAGTGCCGAAGCAATAGAGGTAGCGCCAAGGCCAATTTCAGATGCCACTATTTTTGCCACCGCAATAGGGTGAAAGATGTATGCTTCGCCTGATTTACGGCGCTGGTCTTTGTGGGCATCTACCGCTACATCAAACGCCTTGCGAATCAGTTTTTTATCGTCTTCGCTTAGGGTTTGGTAACTTATGCGCAGCAGTTCCTTATATTCTTTGGCTATTGCTTTGTTTTCCTGTTCTATATCAATCTCAATCATAGTTCTTGTCGTCTGCCTTAAATATACATATTTCCTCGATTTAAAGCAAGCGGATTTTTGGTTATTCGTGGATTTTTGTCAATATAGGATATGGTTTACCAGCTACATAACTATATTGTTAACCTCGTATACCCTAAAATAAAAAGCCCTGCCATTTGGCAGGGCTGTGCAGACACAGAGAAACTAAAAACAAACAAAAATTATCTGATACCGCCTGCAGCGTTAATACGCTCACCGGTAATCCAGGCAGCATCGTCGCTGGCAAGGAAGGTTACAGCCTTAGCTATATCTTCGGGTTCGCCTATACGCTTAAGGGGCGTTCTGTCTATAATCGCCTGGGCAAAGTCGCTTCCTTTAATACCGGCTATATCGGCACCTTCGGTTGCGGTTAACCCCGGAGATACGGTATTAACCCTAATGTTTTTAGGCGCAAGTTCGTCGGCCAAAGCCCTTGTAAGGGTATCCAGCGCACCTTTTGTAGAAGAATATACAGCAGCGTTAGCGGTAGGGCTAACCGCTACTACAGAGCTAATGTTTATAATGCTGCCGCCAGTAGCCGGGAAGTATTTAAGTGCTTCCTTGCTGGCAAGTATAGGGCCTAATACGTTAATGCTAAACTGCCTGTTGTATTCTTCTACAGTAATTTCTTCCAGCGGCTGAAACGCATATACACCCGCATTGTTAACCAGTATATCTACTTTACCGAATGCCGTTGCTGTTTCACTAAACAGTTGGGCTACGTCTTCGGCACTTGTCACACTGCCTTTTACGGCAATGGCGTGGCCTCCGTTAGCGTTTATATGCGCTACGGTGCGGTCTGCGCCGTCTTTATCGCTGGCGTAGTTTACCACTACTTTAGCACCTGCTGCGGCAAGATCTTTTGCTATACCGCTACCTATTCCTTTACTGGCACCGGTTACTACGGCCACCTTTCCTTCTAATTTTAAACTCATTTTTGATTTATGTATTTAAATATTTCGATATAAATTTTCCAAAAAAAAGAGCAGTCTGGCTGCCCTGTAATTGGTGTACTAATACTGAAGCAATATTAGTAAATAAATCCATATATTTAAATATTTCTATTAATTATTTTTCCACTAAGGAATTTAGGAAGGTAATGTATTCGGCAAATACCTCTTTATCAATGGTGTATTTTATACAGCGCCCTTCTTTTTCCGCTATTAATAAACCGGCATCTATAAGTTGCTTAATGTGATGTGAAACCGATGGCTGCGCCAGGTCTATCATTTCTATAATCTGTGCACACTGAAGCCATTCCTGCTTTTTTACCTCCTGCATAATGCGTAATCGGTGCGGATCGCCCAGTGCTTTCGAAATACGTTCTATATCTTTTGGCTTCATATATAATTGAAAAATGCAAATTTATCAATTTATATCGGGATTACCTAACGGCAATATTTTTCCAGCAGTTGCTGCTCCATTCCCCTCTTTACCGCTGTTTTATAAAGCATGCCAAATAGTGGTGCAATAACCTTAGCCAGCGGATTGCTAAAATGGGTGTCACCCCAATGGTACATAATAGCGGTATGGTAAATGTTTTTTGGTATTTGGTTTTTTGTAACGGTGCGGCCATCATTTACAAGTCCGAACATTGCTTTTAAAAAGTTTTCGAACCCGGGCTGCGCCGGGGTAAGGTTGACCCTGAAAACTATGGTTTGGTCTGTATCGTTATAAAACCTGTGGTGGGTATACGGGGGGACAATGGCGGTTTCTCCGGGGTTGAGGTACAACTTGTTTCGCCCGAGCTTTAATCCAAGTTTACCTTTTACAGTAGTAAATTCTTCTGTAAAGCCCTTGTGGTAATGCAGCGAGTTACCGCCTCCGGGGCTAAGGCTCAGCGCAAATTCTCAGAGGGTCCCACGAGATGCTGCGGCGGGGGGGAGTCGGGGGGGGGTTGCCCCGTGAATACGGGTCTCATACGTTTTTCCGGCCATTAGTTGCAGCTAAACTCACATTTAATTTTTTTGAGTTTCCCTTTTTTAAAGTAAAACAGCCACAAGCAGCCTAATTCCTTTTCCTGTGGCAGCAGGGTTACCACTTTCCAAGGTTCGGCAGCATCATCGTCCTGTTCTTCTTCTGCAGCCGAAACGGCTATAGGGTAGGTTTTAC
>JAAXJD010000101.1 GCA_012270005.1 Flavobacterium sp.
AAAAATGTATTTTTACTAGTATTAATCCTGTATCGTTATTTTAGGACTAGTCATACTCAGGCCTTCTTTATAAACAGCAAGTGCCCTTTCACGCGCTGCTTTATGTTCCACCATAGGCTTATATGCCAAAGTTTCCAGCTCAGGAACCCATTTTCGTATGTATTTCAGGTCTTTATCAAATTTTTTAACCTGCTCAGTAGGGTTAAAAACCCTGAAGTATGGAGCCGCATCTACACCAGATCCAGCTGCCCATTGCCAGTTTCCTACATTGCTGGACATTTCATAATCCATTAGTTTCTTTGCAAAATACGCTTCGCCCCAGCGCCAGTCTATCAATAGATGTTTACACAAAAAACTTGCTACTACCATACGTACACGGTTGTGCATGTGTCCGGTTGTATTAAGTTCGCGCATGCCAGCGTCTACAATAGGATAACCGGTTTTTCCCTTACACCATTTTTCAAATTCTGCTTCGTTGTAGCGCCACTTAATTTTGTCGTATTCCGGTTTAAAAGCTTTGTTAACCGTATGCGGAAAATGCCACAGTATCTGCATGAAAAATTCACGCCAAATAAGTTCTTTTAAAAAGGTAATGTTTTCGCTCTTTTGGGCGGTATGTGCCATTTCCCTTATACTTACGGCTCCGAAGCGTAAGTAAGGGCTGAGCATTGAAGTCCCTTTTATAGCAGGATAATTACGGGTGTCTTCATATTTATCTATTTTAGATCGCGCAATGTCATAAGGTTCGGGTGTAATAGAAGATGCTGTAAATCCTATGTCCTTTAAATCTAAAAAAGGATAATCATGTTTTTCAATTTTGTCTGCTTTAAGCTCAATTTTATATTCCGGCAACCCTGTGTTTTGGAGTTTCTCCATCCATTTACGGCTGTATGGTGTGTATACCAAATAGGGGTCGCTGTTATCTTTAACCACCTCATTTGTTTCAAATATAACCTGGTCTTTAAACGTTTTAAAACCAACTCCCTTGCTGTGTAAAAAATCCTTGATTTCCTTATCTCGTTTAATAGCGTAAGGCTCATAGTCATGGTTTGTGTATACTGCTTCAATATTATGATTAGATACTAATTTTGCAAATACCTTTTCGGGTGTATCAAAGAACACAGCTAGCGAGCGTTGATGCTTATGAAGTGTTGTAGTAAGATCATTTAATAGTTTAGCTATAAAGGTAACACGGCTATCATCTTTATCAAGCTGTTCTAAAATGTTCTTGTCAAATATAAAAATCGGCAATACCGTACCCGGTGCTTTTAATGCTTCGTGAAGTGCATGGTTATCATAGGTTCGCAAATCTCGTCTGTACCAAAATATATTCATAAAGCCTATTATTTAAATTCGCCGAATAGTTCTATTAGCTTTTTGTATCTGTAATTGAATATTTCTTCCAGTTTTGGTTTTACCAAAATAGGATGTAAAAGACGTCCAAATATTCCACCGGGTATCTTATAGTGTATAAGGTCTTCCATTGCAGTGCCGCCGGGGATCTCTTTCAGAAAATGTTTATGGTGCCAAAATGAGTAGGGTCCAAACCTTTGTTCATCTACAAAAAACTCCTTATCACGTACATGAGTAATCTCTGTAACCCAGCGCAATTTTATACCAAACAGCGGCGTTACTGTATACGTGATTACTTGTCCTGCAAACATTTTCCTATCATCTCCGCCGGTAGTTACAAAACCCATTGAGTCAGGAGTTATTACGGCAAGGTTCTTGGGGTTGCTCATAAATTCCCATGCCTGATCAAGCGGGATAGGAAGTTTTTGAAATTTATGTAAAGTATAGATCATTTTGTAAGAATTATTTTTGTGAAATTAGTCATTAATAGCCCTTAACAATTGATAAAAAATACTTTTTTCATATTTTTTAACAAGTGTAAACTATAGATTAATTAATTTAGCAAAGTCAATTCAAACAAATAAATTCACAACATGAAAAAGATATTTATGGCTGCAGGCCTTGCATTAGTGCTTAGTTTGTCTGCCAGTGCCCAAATTCAAACCCCGCAAGCCAGTCCTAAGGCTACAATAGAACAGGTAGTGGGACTTACAAATGTTAAAATTGAGTATTCAAGGCCAAGTGCACGTGGAAGAGCGGTTTACGGAGAATTAGTTCCTTTCGGACGTCTTTGGAGGACAGGTGCGAATGCTAATACCATTGTTACTTTTGGTGATGATGTAATCATAGCAGGCAAAACGCTTAAAGCTGGTAAATACGCATTGTACACACAACCAAAGGCAGACAGTTGGGATATAATATTTTACACAGATACAAACAATTGGGGTTTACCTGAAAAATGGGATGAAACAAAAGAGGCTGTACGGGCTACGGTAAAACCGGAGTTTTTAAATCGTCCTGTAGAAACGCTGAACATTGCCGTTAACGGTCTTGACAGCGACTATGCGTTTTTGGAAATTTCTTGGGAAAAAACACTTGTAGCACTAAAATTTGAGGTGCCTACCCGTAGTACTGCTTTGAAAAGCATTGAAGAAGCAATGAGTGGCCCTACGGCTGGTTCTTACTTTGCTGCAGCACAGTATTATTATCAGAGCAATGCTGATTTAGGGAAAGCGCTTAACTGGATTAACGCTGCTGTAGATAAAACACCTAAAGGCCAGGATGCTCCGTTTTATATGTTAAGGCAAAAGTCGCTTATACAGGCAAAAATGGGCGACAAGGCAGGTGCTATTGAAACGGCAAAACTTTCATTAGCCGGAGCGGAAAAAGCCGGTAATAACGACTACGTTAAAATGAACAAGGACTCTATTAACGAGTGGAGTAAGAAATAAACTTGTACAAAATACATGATAGGCGCCTTACTGAGGCGCTTTTTTTAATCTAAAAAATATACATGAAATGCTGACTTGGGAAGAATTTGAAAAAACTGAAATGCGCGTGGGAACCATTATTAGCGTTAATGATTTTCCTGAAGCGCGTAAACCAGCATACCAGCTCACTATAGATTTTGGTAAAGAAATTGGCGTGCGTAAAACATCTGCTCAGATTACAAAGCGATATGAAAAGGAAAACCTCATAGGACGGCAGGTTATTGCAGTAGTAAATTTTCCGAAAAAACAAATAGCCAATTTTATGAGCGAGTGCCTGGTACTGGGTGCGGTGGGAGAGGAAGGAGACGTAGTTTTACTTTCTACAGATATAAAAGTAGAAAATGGCCTTCGTATAGGATAATACAAAAATGCTCTGCAACTGCAGAGCATTTTTATTATTTAGATACATCTTATTAAAATGCAAGAAGCGCTTTGTTATATTCGCGAAGGTCTGAAAGATTGTTCTTGTGAGACAGGTCGCTAAATAGAGAAACCAAGTACTCTAAACTCTCCATGTTATTTTCAGTGCCGGCAGCATTTTCTGAAACTGCTTCCTCTTCATCAAACGGCTCATCATCCGGTATAGGGATAAGGAATGCACCATTAGCTTCAATATGCTCGTAAGTTAAACGCAGCGCCTTAGTAAGTACCGGGTTGTTTTCTTCTAACGAGTATTCACGTAGCTTTTTAAGGTCGGCTACAATTTTTTCGGCATCAAAGCCATGTTTAAAAAGGTCAACCTGAATTTTGTTAATCAGTTTCTGTGCACTCGGATGTTCCACGATAAAGTAGTTTAATTAAATTATTTTCGGAATTGCAAAAATAACATTTTATCCTTTATTTCAACACCATTTTTAAAATTTTAGCAGCTTAAAAAGCGGTATTCATTTTGTCTGTAATTTCGTCCAGGCAAAGGTTGTTAATGCTACCCTCGTGGGTATGGTTAGTAGCCTTAGGCGATACAAAGGTACCTTCTTCTACCTGCGTACCTACAATTTTATAGGCATCGCGAAACGGCATCCCCTGTGCAACCAATTCATTTAGCGCATCAACAGTAAATAAGTGATCGTATTTCTTATCTTCGAGAATGTTGGTATTTACCGTGATTTCTTTAACGGCGTGGATTGCCATCTCCAAGCATGATTTAAGGGTTTGAATTGCCGGAAATAAACCTTCTTTCAGTAACTGAAAATCTCTATGATAGCCGCTTGGTAAATTATTTGTAATCAGAGTAATTTCGTAAGGTAATGCTTGTATTTTATTGCATTTACCCCGAATTAACTCGAAAATATCCGGGTTCTTTTTATGAGGCATAATACTGCTGCCCGTGGTAAGATGTGCTGGCAGGCTGATAAAGTTAAAATTCTGGCTTAAGTATAATGTAATATCCATAGCCAGTTTAGAAAGCGTACCCGCAACCGATGCTAATGCAAAGGCGGTGGTTTTCTCTGCCTTGCCACGGCTCATTTGTGCAGCTACTGAATTATACTTCAGTGTAGCGAATCCCATTTCTTGAGTAGTGAATGTACGGTCTATAGGGAAGGAACTGCCATAGCCGGCGGCAGAACCCAGTGGATTTTGGTCGACTACAGTTAGGGCTGCATTAAGCAGGGTAACGTCGTCAATCAGGGTTTCGGCGTAGGCAGAAAACCACATCCCGAACGATGATGGCATAGCTACCTGAAAGTGGGTGTAACCTGGTAATAATATGTTTTGGTAGGCTTCACTTTGTTCAATCAGCAAATCAAAAAACTCTCGAACCTGAGCTTTAATAGTTTGAAGTTCCGCTTTAAGATAAAGGTGTATATCTGTAATAACCTGATCGTTACGAGAGCGTGCAGTATGGATTTTCTTTCCGGTATCACCTAGCTTTTCTATAAGCAGGTATTCTACTTTGCTGTGCACATCTTCAAAAGAGTCTTCAATGGTAAAGTTACCCTTTTGTATATCAGACATGATTTGATTAAGGGCTTGTACAAGCTCGTTTGCTTCCCCTTCAGTAATCAAGCCTACCTTAGCCAGCATTTTAGCTTGTGCTATATTGCCAATAACATCATAGGGCGCCAATACCAAGTCAAGTTCACGATCGTTGCCTACGGTGAATGTATCGGTTTTCTTATCGGTAGGTATACCTTTATCCCAGAGTTTCATTTCTTTAAGTTTGTTTCAGGTTTCAAGTTCCAAGTTTTCATAGAAACGGATAATATTATTGTTTAAGAAAAGAGGTCAATATTCTGATATACAAATCAATACCTTCTTCTATTTCATGTAAAAATATAAATTCGTCCGCACTGTGCGAACGCGGCGAATATCCGGGTCCAAGTTTAAGCGACTGGCAACTTAATACCGACTGGTCACTAAGCGTTGGCGAGCCATACGTAGTTCTTCCCAGCGCTACACCGGCTTGTACTAATGCATGGTCTTTAGCAATGCTTGATGAGTTAAGATGTAGCGAACGTGGGTTGACTTTTACCTTATCGCCAAATTTAGCAGACAATTCTTCACGGATTATTTCCAAGACTTCAACATTGGTGTAGCAATCGTTTACGCGTACGTCTACCACAAGGCTACATTCTGCAGGTATTACGTTATGCTGTTTGCCTGCAGCTATACCGGTAACCGTCATTTTCATCGGCCCCAGAACTTCGCTTACCTTTTCAAAACGATAGTCACGGAACCATTCTATCACAGGAATAGCGTTGTAGATAGAAACATCGTCGTTAGGGTGTGCTGCATGCCCAGGGGTACCGGAAACAACTACATCTAGCACTAACAGCCCTTTTTCTGCTATAGCAAGTTGCATTTCTGTAGGTTCGCCTACAATGGCAAGTTCCAAGTTTGGCAAATGTTTTAAAACACTGTTTAAGCCTTTAGGTCCACTGCTTTCTTCTTCGGCAGAAGCTACTATTGCAAGATTGTAAGGTAAATTTTCTGCTTCGTAAAAAAAGGTGAAGGCTGCAATTAATGATACCAAACACCCACCGGCATCGTTACTACCCAGACCAAATAGCTTCCCATCTTCTACACTTGGTTCAAGTGGGTTTCGGGTATAGCCTTGGTTAGGTTTTACGGTATCGTGGTGTGAGTTAAGAAGTAATAGTGGCTTTCCTTGAGTAAAGTTCTTATTAAACGCCCAAATATTATTATTTTCTCTAAGGAAAGGTATGTTGTATTTTCTAAACCAAGCCTCTATAAGCAACGCAGTGCCTTCTTCTTCAGATGAAAAAGATTGGGTACTTATAAGTTGCTTTAATAAAGCAATCGCTTCCTGTGTTAGTATTTGTATGGTTATTTCACTCATGAAATCGTGTTTTCGTTACGCAGTAACCAGCGTATAAATGCTTTCCCCTTTCAGCATCTCAGGGCTGCCAATACCTATTTGTGTAACGCCTTGGTTAATAGCGTTAAAACAATTTTCCAGTTTTGGTAGCATACCCGAATGTATAATGCCTTGTTCGCGTAGTGTCTTGTAGGCATCAAAAGTAAGTTTTTTTATCACGGTATCCTCATTTTCACTGTCCATAAGCACACCTTTTTTCTCAAAACAATACATTAATCTGACGTCAAAATACTTAGAGCAAGCCACTGCAATAGTACTTGCTATGGTATCGGCATTGGTGTTTAGTAATTGTCCATTTCCGTCATGCGTAATGGCGCAGAATACAGGGACAACATTTTGCTCAACCAACACTTTTAGTAAATCAGCATTAACAGCAAGTACATCGCCCACAAAACCAAAATCAACTACAGCATTTTTACGCTTTTCGGATAGAATAAGGTTGCCATCGGCTCCGGTAAAGCCCATAGCGTTGTTGTTTAATGCTTGTAGTTGTGCTGTAATATCTTTGTTAATAAGCCCTGCATAGGTCATTACCGCCACATCAAGCATAGGTTTGTCGGTAATGCGCCTGCCTTCATGGAATATCGCAGTTATACCAAGTCCTTCAGCGGTTTTGGTTGCTATTTTACCGCCGCCGTGTATTAGTATCTTGTAACCTTCAAGTGCTGCAAAATCAGCAAGGAACGCTTTAAGTGCAACAGGGTTGTCTATTACGTTACCGCCAATTTTTACAACGGTAAGCTTTGGTTTATTTTCCGCCATCTTCAAGGATTTTGGTTATAATCGCTTGTGCTGCCCAGGTACGGTTGTTTGCCTGCTGAATTACAATAGACGTATCGCTATCCAGCACAGCATCAGTTACAATCATGTTACGGCGTACCGGCAGGCAGTGCATAAACTTACCGTTATCAGTCAGTGCCATTTTTTCCGGAGTGATGGTCCACGAAGGGTCTTTGCTGGTTATTTTACCATAGTCTATATAACTGCTCCAGTTTTTGGCATAGATAAAATCGGCATCCTTAAATGCTTCATCTTGGTTGTTAGTAATGGTTACACCGTCTGTAAACTCAGGGTTTAGTTCATAACCTTCAGGATGGGTAATTATAAAATCCACATCGGCTTTCTTCATTATTTTTACGAATGAATTCGGTACCGCGTGTGGAAGCGCCTTAGGGTGTGGTGCCCATGTAAGAACTACCTTAGGACGATCTTTTGTTTTATGTTCTTCGATGGTAAGCGCATCGGCAACCGCCTGAAGCGGGTGTTCAGTAGAACCTTCAAGGCTAATCACCGGAACCGAAGCATATTTTTTAAACGCACTTATTACATACTCTTCTTCATCTTTTTCCTTATCCGTAAGGGTAGGGAAGCTCCTGATGGCTATGATATCGCAATATTGCGATACCACCTGTGCGGCTTCTTTAATGTGTTCGCTTGCTGCGCCATCCATTACTACACCGTCTTCAAATTCAAGTGTCCAGCCTTCGGTATTTAGGTTCATCACGATAGGGTGCATGCCCAGGTTCAGCGCGGCTTTTTGCGTACTGAGCCTGGTCCTCAAACTTGGGTTAAAGAACAGTAACCCTAAGGTTTTGTTTTTACCCAGTTCCTGGTTGGCAAAGGGAGCCGCCTTTACGGCTTTTGCCAAAGCTACAATCCCGTTAAGGTCTTGTATGTCATCTACCGATGTGAAGTTTTTCATTAGTTATGTAAGTTGTATGTGTGTTTTAATCTAAAATTTAAAGGTCTTTAAGTGCATTTTTAAGCCCTGAGAAGAATACGTCTACATCCGCCTTTGTAATAGAAAGAGGAGGAAGTATGCGAAGCAACTTCTTTTGAGAAGCATTTCCGGTAAAGATATGCTCTTTGTATATTAGCTTTTTACGAAGCTCGGTAACGTCAAAATCAAACTCAAGGCCCAGCATAAGTCCACGGCCTTTAATATTTTTAACTTCTGATATTTCAGCTGCTTTTTCTTTAAAATAAGCGCTGATTTCGTTTACGTTATCTATCAGGTTTTCTTTTTCAATTACATCAAGAACTGATAAGGCAGCCGCACAAGCCAAATGATTTCCTCCAAAGGTAGTACCCAGTAAACCGTACTTTGCTTCGAATTTAGGCGAAATCAGTATGCCGCCAATAGGGAAGCCGTTACCCATGCCTTTTGCAAGACTAATTACATCCGGAGTAATACCATGCCACTGATGTGCAAAGAACTTACCAGAACGCCCGTAACCGCTTTGTATCTCATCCAGGATAAGCACTACATTATTGTCGTTGCAGGCTTTTTCTATAATTTTAAAGAATTCGGTAGTAGCCTGGTCAAGACCGCCTACACCTTGTATGCCTTCTATGATTACGCAGCTCACATCGCCTTTAGCTATTTCTGCATTAAAGGCAGCTTCGTCGTTCAACGGTAGGAAGACAACTTCGTGTCCTGCGTTTAGCGGAGCCACAATGGAAGGATTGTCGGTTGCAGCCACAGCCGCCGAAGTACGCCCGTGGAAGGCTTTTTTAAAAGCTATAACTTTCTTTTTCCCGTTGTAGAACGAGGCAAGTTTAAGTGCATTTTCATTAGCTTCTGCACCCGAATTACACAGAAAAAGAGTGTAATCAGTATATCCGGAAAACTCAGGCAGCTTTTTGCCTAGTTCTTCCTGTATAGGGTTTTCTATAGAGTTAGAATAAAATCCTATTTTGGCTACCTGTTCGCTTACCGCTTTTACATACTCAGGGTGTGAATGCCCTGCAGAAATTACACCATGACCTCCGTAAAAATCCAGGTATTCCTGGCCTTTGTCGTCCCAAACTTTTGCACCCAGCGCTTTTACCGGGGTAATGTTATATACGGGGTATACGTTAAATAAACTCATCTTTTTATGTTTGTGGTTTATTGTTTATATTTGTTCGCCCTTCGGGGGGTGGGAGGCTTTTAAAACCCTGCCGCTTTCAATTTCAATCCGGTGGTTTCTTCCAGCCCGAACATCAGGTTCATGTTTTCAATGGCCTGTCCGCTGGCACCTTTTACAAGGTTATCTACTACCGATGTTATCAGTATGTTTTTACCGTGCTGCTCCAGGCTGATAAAACAGTTGTTGGTTTGCAAAACCAACTTCATATTAATACTACTTGTGGTAACCTTTACAAATGGTTCGTTTTCGTAAAACTCATTATATAGTTTTACAACCAATTCAAAATCAGTATTGAGCTTTGTGTACAGCGTGGCGAAAATACCACGTGCAAAATCGCCACGGTTAGGAATAAAAAGTACTTCATCATCAAAGTCGTTTTGCAGTTGTTGCAAACTTTGTACTATTTCGCCCAAGTGCTGATGGTTAAATGCCTTATAGTGGCTCATATTACCCGTCCTCCACGGGTGGTGCGACGTAGCCGACGGCATAACACCTGCGCCTGTGCTACCGGTTGTAGCGTTAACATGAACAGTATCGTTTATTAAGCCATTTTTAGCCAATGGTAGTAGTGCCAACTGTATCGCGGTAGCAAAACACCCCGGGTTAGCTATGTATTGCGCTGATTTTATAGCATTACGGTTTAGTTCAGGAAGGCCGTATACAAAGGTTTTGCCGTTGAAGGCAGCATCTTTAGCCAAACGGAAATCATTACCTAAATCGATAATCTTAGTATCGGCGGAAAATGCATTGGCTTGTAAAAAAGCCAGTGATTTGCCATGCCCAAGGCACAGGAACACCACATCTACATCAGGATTTACGGTATCGGTAAAATTAATGTCAAGCGTGCCGTACAGGTCTTCATGTACCGATGCTACAGGACTGCCTGCGTTAGTAGTGCTGTACACAAAGTTTATAGAAGCCTCGGGATGATTAGCAAGTAAACGTAAAAGTTCGCCTGCTGTATATCCAGATCCTCCTATGATGCCTATATTAATCATATTGCTCTTTGTTTACGTGGGCGTAAATGTTTTGTGCGTTGCCCACAATTTTTATAAAGCCTTTGGCATCATCTGCTGTCCAGGCGTTATTAACTTCGCCATACTGACCAAAACCTGAGTTCATTAAGTCGTGCTCAGACTCTATACCATCAAGAGAGAAGTGGTACGGTTTCAGGCTTACCGTTACAGTACCGGTAACCGTTTTTTGGGTATCTTCAAGAAACGTTTCTATGTTGCGCATTACCGGGTCAAGGTACTGTCCTTCATGGAACAGCATACCGTACCAGTTGCCCAGTTGTTCTTTCCAGTACTGTTGCCATTTGCCAAGCGTGTGTTTTTCAAGCAGGTGGTGCGCTTTAATAATGATTAGCGGAGCAGCTGCTTCAAAGCCAACACGGCCTTTAATACCAATAATGGTATCACCTACGTGAATATCTCTACCGATAGCAAATGCCGAAGCAAGAGCTTCAAGTTTTTGAATGTTCGCAGCAGGTTTGTTAAATTCGCCGTTTAACCCAACAAGTTCTCCTTTTTCAAAATGCAAGACAACTTTCTCGGCTTCCGTTTTTTGCAGTTGCGATGGGTAAGCCGAATCGGGTAGGGGTTGACCACTGGTAAGGGTTTCTTTACCACCTACGCTGGTTCCCCAAATGCCTTTGTTAATAGAATATTGCGCTTTTTCCCAGCTATACTCCACACCGTTTTTTTGCAGGTATTCTACTTCCTCCTGACGGGTAAGCTTAAGGTCGCGAATAGGGGTAATGATTTCCATTTCGGGAGCTATGGTCTGGAACACAAGGTCGAAACGTATTTGGTCATTTCACGCTCCTGTGATACCATGCGAGATAGCTTCAGCTCCCACTTTCTTAGCATATAT
>JAAXJD010000226.1:0-8352 GCA_012270005.1 Flavobacterium sp.
TACAGGATGTAACATTTCCGGAGTGGCAAAATAACTTAAGAAGCAAAACACTAACGTAAAAATTTGGGTTGTAGATACCTATGGATCTGTATTTAAGAAATATCATGAGACCGGTATTTTCGACGAAAACGAAATCTACTCGTATGTTACAGAGGGTATCGGCGAAGATATTCTTCCTAAAAACGTAGATTTTTCGCTGATAGATGGCTTTACAAAGGTAACCGACAAGGATGCCGCTGTTTTTACAAGAAAACTGGCTCTTGAAGAAGGTATTTTTGTGGGCAACTCTGCCGGATCTGCCATGAAAGGCGTACTGCAACTAAAAGAGCACTTTAAGCCGGAAGATGTTGTGGTGGTGCTGTTCCACGACAGTGGTAGCCGCTACGTAGGAAAAATATTTAACGATGAGTGGATGCGCGAGCGCGGTTTCCTTGAAGACGAGGTTACCACCGCAGCAGATCTTATTAAAGACCATTCTGATAAACCGCTGGTTACTGTGCGTACAGAAGAGTTGGTTAGCCACGCTATAGAACGACTGCGCAAGTACAAGATTTCTCAGATTCCTGTTGTAGTTGTAGTGTTGCTTCAAAATAGCCCCCGCCTTACGGATGTATTTCGCAGTTATGGGGAAGACAACGACATCGCCGCAAACCCTATACGTGAGGTAATGGGCAAGCCTTATCCGGGTGTAAAAGAAGGAACATCTATAGAAGATATTTCGAAGCTGTTCTCAGACAACCAGGCAGTGTTAGTAGAACTGGCAAACGGAAAGCACCACATCATAACCAAGTACGACATTATAAGTTCAATAAAATAATTTACCTTTGAAAGAGCCTTCGGGCTCTTTTAATATTTTAATGCATGACGTTTACGGCAATTGATTTTGAAACCGCTACTGGATTTGGGCACAGTGCCTGTGCGGTAGGCATAATAACGGTAGAGGATGGTGTTATTACAGAAGAGTACCATACACTAATTCAGCCGCCCGAAAATGAGTATTGGTACCGTAATATCATGGTTCATGGTATAAAGCCTGCCGATACGCTTAACGTACCTACATTTGATGCTTTGTTCCCGGAGATACAAAAAAGGCTTTTCGGTAAAAAGATTGTGGCGCATAATGAAAGTTTCGATCGTAGTGTACTTACTAAAACCATGGCGTACTACGGTCTTTACTATGATGAGCTGGAAATAGCAAACCGATGGGAGTGCACGGTAAAAATTTACAGGGCTAATGGGTATCCTAAAGCAAATTTACAGTATTGTTGCGACCGAAATAATATTCAGCTAAACCACCACGAAGCGCTAAGTGATGCCCGCGCCTGCGCAAAACTGTATTTGTTACATAACGGACAGGTTAAACTAGGTGTATAGAGGCGCAGATGTTTCAATCTCTTTTAAAATAGTCTGTTTAGAATAGTTCCGGTTTCGGTACGTTCTACGGCACTATTTTTGGTACATTATTCGTTATCTTTGAGCTAAAGTTGTTTGTAATGAATTTCAAAAAAATAAGTTTTGTATTGATATTGTTATTGTCATTTGGCGCAAGGGCTTCTATGATCCTGTTACCTATGGACGAAACCTCACAAAAAAATCACCTCAAGGCCTACGGTATTACATACTGGGTGCTATCTAAAAATTATAAGGCCAACTGGCTGCTTAATTACCGTGGCGGTTCTTTCTTGCTGCCCGATGCCCAGGAAATACGAAGGGAGTGCCAAATTCGCGGTGTTAGTTTTGAAGTGCTTTCTGATGGTGCTGCTAACGGTATTTTAGATGAGATAAGCAGCCCTTCGCAAAATATGGAAAACGTATTGCTTGAAAAAGCTCCAAAAGTCGCTGTATACACTCCGCCGGGCAAAAAGCCTTGGGATGATGCCGTAACGCTGGTTCTTACGTATGCTGAAATACCCTTTACGCCTATATATGACGAAGAAGTACTTTCGGATGGCTTACTGTTGTACGACTGGCTGCATTTGCACCACGAGGATTTTTCGGGTCAGTATGGTAAGTTTTTCGGAGCGTACAGAAATGCGCCGTGGTACATAGAGCAAAAGCAGGATGCCGAAAAACTGGCTGCAAAGCTTGGATTTTCTAAAGTTTCTCAGGAAAAACTTGCTGTTGCCAAAAAAATCCGGGATTTTGTAATTGGTGGAGGCTTTATGTTTGCCATGTGCTCTGCAACAGATAGTTTTGATATTGCCCTTTCGGCAGAAGGAGTAGATATTTGCGAGCCCATGTTTGATGGCGACCCCAGTGAGGCAAACTATCAGTCGCGTATAGATTACGGAGCCACATTAGCATTTAAAGATTTTACCCTGGAGCGAAATCCATTAGTGTATGAGTTTTCGGATATTGATACCACAAATAAACGAAACATATTACCCGATGTAGATTATTTTACTTTGATGGAATACTCTGCCAAATGGGATCCTATTCCTTCTATGTTGTGCCAAAACCACACCCAGCTGGTTAAAGGTTTTATGGGGCAGACTACCGCTTTTGCCGGTAATCTTGTAAAGTCTAACATTCTTGTGATGGGAGAATGCAAACTAAATGGCGAGGCACGTTATATACACGGCACGAAGGGGAAGGGCATGTTTACATTTTTTGGTGGTCACGATCCTGAAGACTACCAGCATAGGGTAGGGGATGCGCCCACAGTGCTGGATTTACACCCTAACTCACCGGGTTACCGCCTTATTTTAAACAACGTGCTTTTTCCTGCAGCTAAGAAGAAGAAACTTAAAACGTAACCCGAATTATGTTTGCAACAAAAAAAGCCCCTTAGAGGGCTTTTTTTGTATCTATAATTTAGCAAAGACTCAGGTCAGCAAGATATGATGGGCTCTCATAGGAGTAAACCTCTCGCTTTAGCATCTTTGCGGGATAATGACCGCCTACGAATAGTGGTGTAGAAAATGATTTGCTATGCAAACTATTCCTTTATTATATAAGCAGTAAACTGAGGGAAAGTAAAGCAATAAAAAAAGGCTGCAAATTGCAGCCTTTAATATCGAATAACCGAATTAACAAATAATCATATAATTGATTACTTAGCAATGTTAACTGCCCTTGTTTCGCGGATAACGGTAATTTTTACCTGCCCCGGATACGTCATTTCGGTTTGTATCTTATGAGAAATTTCAAACGATAGGTTAGCAGCCATATCGTCGGTTACTTTTTCGCTTTCAACGATTACACGTAGTTCACGTCCTGCTTGTATGGCATAAGCGCTCTTAACGCCCTGGAAACCGTAAGCAATGTCTTCAAGGTCTTTAAGACGCTGGATGTACGAATCCAGAACCTGCCTGCGTGCGCCCGGCCTTGCACCGCTAATTGCGTCACAAACCTGTACAATAGGCGATAGCATAGATTTCATCTCTATTTCGTCGTGGTGTGCACCAATAGCGTTACATACCTCTTCTTTTTCGCCGTATTTTTCAGCCCACTGCATACCCAGTAGCGCGTGCGGAAGATCGCTCTCTGCGTCTGGCACCTTACCTATATCGTGTAGTAATCCGGCACGCTTGGCAAGTTTTACGTTAAGGCCAAGTTCCGCGGCCATAAGCCCACAAAGTTTAGCCACCTCGCGGCTGTGCTGCAATAGGTTTTGCCCGTAAGATGAGCGGTATTTCATACGGCCCACAATCTTAATAAGTTCCGGGTGAAGCCCGTGTATACCAAGGTCTATAACTGTACGCTTACCTACCTCTATAATTTCTTCTTCAATTTGTTTTGCGGTTTTAGCTACAACTTCTTCAATACGTGCCGGGTGTATACGTCCGTCAGTAACCAGTTTGTGTAGCGAAAGTCGTGCAACTTCCCTTCTTACAGGGTCAAAACAAGAAAGTATGATGGCTTCAGGGGTATCATCGACAATAATTTCTACACCTGTAGCTGCTTCAAGAGCACGTATGTTACGTCCTTCACGGCCTATGATACGCCCTTTAACATCATCAGACTCTATATTAAATACAGATACACAGTTTTCTACTGCTTCCTCAGTACCTACACGCTGAATGGTGTTAATAATAATCTTTTTAGCCTCCTGCTGTGCAGTAAGCTTAGCTTCTTCTATAGTGTCCTGAATGTGGCTCATGGCGCTGCTCTTAGCTTCCGCCTTGAGGCTTTCAATGAGTTGGTTCTTAGCTTCCTCGGCCGATAGACCCGAAATTACTTCAAGCTGCTCTACCTGGCTTTTGTGCAGCCTGTCTACTTCCTGTTGCTTTTTCTCTATATGCTCCAGGCGGTTGTTATAGTCTGCAACTTTGTGCTCCAGCTCGTCGCTAAGTTTTTTATTTTTTGCAAGCTCGTTAGACACTTGCGATTCTTTGTCGCGTGTACGTTTTTCAGCCTCGGCAATTTTTTTGTCTTTAGCCAGGATTACCTGTTCGTGTTCTGCTTTAAGCTCCAAGAATTTTTCTTTAGCCTGCAGTAATTTGTCTTTCTTTAGGGTTTCGCCCTCGTTAGTTGCTTCTTTTATAAGGATTGCAGCTTCTTTTTTGGCTTCGGCCAAAATTCCGGTAGCGCTTTTCTTTTCACGTATCCTTCCCAGTGCAAGTCCTCCCAGCAGCCCCGCTGCTGCACCTATTATTATAAATAGTATCTCCATATGTTGGTTTTTGTGTATGTATATAAAAAAAGCCTACATCAGGGGTATTGTATAAACTCGAAAAGACAAGTTTTGGGCTAACCCGCTGTTCAAGGATCTGCGACAAAGGCAGCATGCTATAGTAGCGACGATTTACCCATTTTAAAGAATTGGCGTTGAGTTTATCAAATATGTACTAATGTAGGCAGTATTGTATGTATGTAAAGAACGTACTTTATTATTATTTAAAGGATATTACCCAGTTTATCATCCAGTAACCGAAGCCTGCTTACGGCATCGTCTATTTCCGAAGAGCGGTCTATAACGGTTTGTTCGGCCATTGCTGCAAATTGCAGCGCGCACATGGCCAGCACATCCTGTTTATCCCTTACTGCATAGTTTTCTTCAAACTGTTTTATCATGGCATCAATTTTTTTCGAGGCTATTCTTAGTCCCTCTTCCTGTGCGGGGTCTACCGTAAGCGGATATACCCTGTCAGCAATTGATATTTTAATTTTCAGTTTATTGTCCATGACTTTTAGTCTGAAAGTTGGGCTATACAGTAATCAATCTCTCGGATCAATGAATTTATCTTGAGTTTTGTTTCCCTCTTGCTTTCGTCACTGCCCAGTAATGAATTTGCCAGCCTCAGGGTTTCATTTTGCTGTTTTAAAGCTTCAATGTCGCCTGTTTGCAGCTTTAGCCGCTGCATGGCTTGGGCTACCGAATGCTCCAGTTCTGTATTTGCCTTTTGCAAGTGCACTACTTTTTTCTGAAGCGAATCGAGCTTATTTTCCAGAGATTCAACTATTTTGGATAATTCACTCATATCGGTGCGTTTCACTACAATATACTACAAAGTTAATATTACTTTGATTAGAAACAACACTTTCGCGCAAAAAACAATGAAATTTTCAAAACCGGGTAGGATTAGCCCGCTTGTAAAGTTGCAACATTAACGTTATTTAAGGTATGTTTTTGTAGCCGTTTTTTTATTTTAGCCCCATGAGATTTTTTTTAGCCTTACTAACGTTTTGTACACTAGCGCTTTCTGCGCAAACACAATATCCGCAGGATTATTTTCGCCCGCCCATGGATATCCCGTTACACACATCAGGGACTTTTGGCGAATTGCGCTCCAATCATTTTCACGCGGGTCTTGATTACCGCACCAATCAAAAAACCGGTTTTGCCGTATATGCTTCTGCTGCCGGCTATGTATCGCGCATAAAAGTTTCTGCCTATGGCTACGGTACTTCTATTTACATAGATCATCCTAACGGGTATACTACATTATATGCGCATTTGCTTAAATACGCTCCTAAAATTGAGGCTTACGTACGTAAAAAGCAGTACGAGAAAAAGTCTTTTGAAATAGAGCTTTTTCCTAAACCGGGAGAAATTGTTATAGAAAAAGGCGAAGAAATCGCCCTTTCAGGTAACAGCGGAGGTTCGGGCGGGCCCCACCTGCATTTCGAAATTAGAGATACGAAGACCGAGATGATTATAAATCCGCTGGCTTTTGGGCTCGATAAAAAAATGAAGGACACCAAGCTGCCTACCATTTACAGTGTGTTGATCTATCCGCTTAGCGAAGATGCGGTGGTCGACGGTTCCCGTTCGCCTTATCTTATAAATGTAAAGCAGCAGGCAAATGGCATCTTTGTTGCAGATACTATTAAAGCTAAAGGTGTAATAGGTTTCGGGGTAAATGCTACAGACAAGTCTACCGGCAGTACACCTAATAATGGTATTTACAAAACCGAATTGTTTTATAATAACAACCCGTATTTTAGTTGCGAGTTTAATACATTTGCTTTTGACGAATCGCGGTACGTAAATAATTATATTGACTACGAGCGTTATTATAACACCGGGCAACGATTTCAAAAGCTGTATATAAAAAGGGCATTTCCGCTGTCGCTGCTAAAGCATAACCAGGGTAATGGGCAAATAAGCCTTACAATACAAGACACGTTAGCAAAAAAATACAGTATTGTTGTAAGCGATTTTCATGGCAACAAAGCTACCGTTACCGGGGTAATACAATATAGCGCTGAGCCTGCAAGGGTGGGTACTCCTAAGTTTGTAACCGCTTACAGGGTAATTGCCGCTAATGACAATATTTATAGTAAAAACGGCGTTTCGGTATTTGTGCCTGCCAATGCGTTCTATGATGATTTTTATATGGACTTTGAGGTAAAAGATTCTGTGCTTAGATTACATAGACCTACAACGCCGGTACACACTTATTTAGAAGTATCGTTTGATGCACCTGGGGTAACAAAAGAGGAAGCTGCCAAAACGTTTATAGCAGGCATAGGGGGTAAGCGCTTTAGCTATAATAATACAAGGTATGAAAACGGACGCTTTATAGCAAAGATTAAGGTCTTGGGTAGCTTTAAGCTGATGAAAGATACCACGGCGCCTACCATTTTCAGGCCTACGTTTAAGGAAGGTGCGCAGGTAAAGGCAGATACCATAGGGGTGCACATTGCTGATGACCTTTCGGGCATAGCTACCTATGATGGGTTTATAAACGGCAAATGGGTGCTAATGCACTATGATTATAAAGACCGGTCTTTAAAGTATAATTTTAGCGACGGACTTACCGATGATGGCAAAAACCAATTAAAAATTGTGGTGACAGATAATGTAGGAAATTCTGCTACCTTTGAAACATATTTTTTCCGAACACAAAACACAAACCCTGTTGAGAACAATAAATAAGCTCACTACTATACTACTGCTCTTTTTTTGTTGTGCCGCCATGGCGCAAAAAAAGCCTTTTATATACGGACTTACCCTTGATGAAAATAAGCAGCCACTGGAAGGTGTGCTTGTTTTTTATGAGGCAGGAGGTACAAAAGTACAGACCACCAGCGACCGTACCGGTTTTTATAAGCTGGAGCTTCCGTTAATGCAGGAAGTTACGGTTTGGTTTTCGCACGTTAGTTTTGATTTACTTTTTGCAGAAGTAAAAAAGATGCACTACGGAGAATCGTTAGAATTTGATTTCGCGTTTAAGCAAAAAGTATACGTGCTGAAAGGAGTTGATATTGTAAAGGATAATGAAGAAGGCAGGCGCAGGGCAGAAGGAGCCATACAAATACCGCCCGAAGTAATTAAAGACATACCGGGCCTTAATCCCGGCGTAGAAAACATACTTAAGCTAAGCCTTGGGGTTAATGCCAGTAACGAAATGAGTACCCAGTATTCGGTACGTGGGGGTAACTATGACGAAAATCTTGTTTACGTAAATGATGTAGAAATTTACAGGCCATTCCTGGTTCGTTCCGGTCAGCAGGAGGGGTTGAGTTTTACCAACACCAACATGGTTAAGAATGTAGACTTTTATGCCGGCGGTTTCCAGTCGCGCTTTGGTGATAAAATGTCTTCGGTACTCGATATAAAGTATCGTAAACCACAGGCATTCGGTGCTGCTTTTGATGCCAGCTTCCTCGGTGGAAGCCTTACTTTGGAAAATGTTTCTAAAAATAAAAAGTGGTCGGGTATCATAGGCGGTCGTTATCGTAACAACAGCCTTCTGGTAAACAGCCAGCAGACCGAAACCAACTATAAACCTATTTTTGTTGACCTTCAAACGTCAGTCACCTATCAGGCAAATAGCAGGCTTTCGTTTAATTTTTTGGGAAACATTTCTCAGAATAATTACGATTATCAGCCCCTGTACAGGAAAACCAAATTTGGTAACATTTCAGATCCAATTGATTTACAGATATTTAACAAGTAGCAGG
>JAAXJD010000226.1:8362-10954 GCA_012270005.1 Flavobacterium sp.
CCCAGGGGCACGAAATCGACCGTTACCGGACTTATTTTGGCGCCACCACAGCAGATTACCTGGTTTCAGATAATTTCAGGTTAAAATTCATTGGCTCACTATATCATACGCAGGAGCAAGAGCATTTTGATATCCTGGCGCAATATGCGTTAGGCGATGTGGACACCAATATTGGCAGTGAAACATTTGGAGATATACAGTTTGCTCGTGCGGTAGGCTCTCAGTTAAATCATGGTCGTAATGATCTTGATGCCCTGATAGCTAACGCCGAGGTAAAAGGTTACCACAACATTAAGAAGGGCCACATAGAGTGGGGTGCAAAATACACACGCGAGGATTTTAGGGACAGGCTCGTAGAGTGGGAAGTTATAGACTCCGCAGGTTTTTCTATTCGTCCGCCGGTGATAGATTATATACCAAACGATCAACCATACACGCCATATACAGGTCCGCTGGTTCCGTACCAAAGCGTACGTGCCACAAACTTTGTTGTAATAAACCGGCTTTCGGGTTATGGGCAGTTTAGCCGCAGGTTTGATTTAGGCAAGGCAAGACTATTGTTTAATGCCGGTGTGCGTGTGCATCAGTGGCAGGTTAGTGGTACCAGCGAGCCGGGCAAAAGCCAGGTGGTAGTAAGCCCAAGGGCACAGCTTGCGCTAAGGCCGGGATGGGAAAATACCGATGTGGTGTTTCGCCTGTCGGGTGGGCGCTACAGCCAGCCTCCTTTTTACCGTGAGCTAAGAGATTCCCTGGGTATGGTAAGGCCAAACGTAAAAGCGCAAAACTCTTATCATGTGGTGCTGGGAAGCGACTATAGTTTTATGATGAAAAACCGTCCGTACAAGTTTGTGGCCGAAGCGTATTATAAGTCTATGGACAATATTAATACCTATACACTGGAAAATGTACGTATACGATACCGGGCAGACAACAACGCCGTGGCTTATGCTTACGGGCTAGATATGAGGCTTAACGGAGAAATTGTGCCGGGTACTGAGTCATGGGTTACTTTCGGGTACATGAAAACGGAGGAGAACTACAATAACAAAGGGTATATAGCAAGGCCTACAGACCAGCGTCTTAAATTTGCGGTGCTGTTCCAGGATTATGTACCTAATATGCCAAACCTTCGCGTATACCTGAACATGATGTATAATACCGGCCTTCCCGGAGGTTCGCCATCGTATGCCGATGTTTATAAGTACCAAAGCAGGCTAAACGATTACAGGCGTGCAGATATAGGTTTTTCGTATGTTTTTGCCGATGCTAAAATTCGCCCTAAGGGAGGATGGATGGCTAAAATGAAGGAACTTTCGCTGGGGCTGGAAATATTTAATATGTTTAATAACCAAAATGCAATTACAAATACCTGGGTAAGAGATGTGTATACAAAACAACAATACGGTATACCTAATTATCTTACCAGCCGTGTATTTAGTATAAAGTTGGCCGCTAAAATATAAGCGCGTTTTTTGCTATATTTGGTTATATCCTTTCTAGTTATGAAAAAAAGTATAATGATAGCGCTTTTCGGCCTGGTTGGATTGGCCGGTTGCAAAGACAACGTTCAGAAGCCTAAGGTTAGATACACTACTGCTGCAAAGAAAACTGCGGCACCAAAACGGGTAGATTCCACACAAATAAAAGTAGCTGATTTGCCGGTGCTGATGGATGGCACACAGTACCTTATACATCCGGTAGGCGATATTCGTATATACGATGATTCCAGCAGGGAATACGGCAGTAGCCGCACAAACAGTTCTGTAAGCTACGCCATATCTAACTATAACCGTTACGAAATTACCGGGTACTTTGAAAACCTGAAGTTTCAGCATGTAGATTCAACCGCATTGCGCCCACTTACAAAGGAAAAAATACAGATACAAACCGTTACCTACCTGAATACTACGGCGCAACGCACCAAAAAGCAGTTACTGTTATACACGCTGGTAGATAATGACACCAATCAGGATGGAAAAGTAGATGCAAACGATATTAAAGCGTTTTACATAAGCAATATAAACGGCACGGGATTTAAAAAACTTTCCGGCGATATGCAGGAATTGCTGGACTGGAACGTCATAGATGCGCAAAACAGGGTTTATTTCCGCACCTTGGAAGATATTAATAAAAATGGCGCTTTTGATAAGAATGATGCCGTACATTATCACTTTGTAAATCTCGCCTCGGCGGATTTTAAAGTTACCGATTATGAGCCCGTGCAGTAGCCGGGCTTTTTTATTAAGTGTGGTTCAGTTTTTATAATGGCAAAATGTACCATAAAATTAGAACCAGAGTGTAATCTAAAACGTTTTAAAATTAATTACGTAAGAAAATACATCTATTAAATAACTTTTGTAGGTGTTTTGCCACATTGATTTCGTTATATTTATCAACAATAAACTAAATCGAATTAGTGTCACAATAAATAAGAAACATTTGTGTTATTTATATGCAATACATATTAATTTAAAAAATTCATTAACGGATAATAGTTTTAAATTGTCAAAAATTTATTTTGTATAATAAAATTCGTAATAAAGGCAGTTAGTTGGTGCCGGGTTATAAGTATAAATGATTGTGAACAACAGA
>JAAXJD010000205.1 GCA_012270005.1 Flavobacterium sp.
GTTATATTCTATACCAAGGTCTCCTGCAACAAATACAAATGTACCATCGTCTTCATAGTGATTAGGGCCAGCATAGTGATCGTAGCTCCATGAACCCAAACCACCACCTACACCTGCATACCAGTTAAATCCACCTTCAATGTTCCATACCCACTGGTATAGTGCGGCAAGTTTAAAGGCGTCATAGTCGTTAGAGTTTCTCCACCCTAAATCAAGCTCCAGCCTGTGGTTAGACGATAAATTTCTTTGGTACGATACTTCGGCACCAAAGCCGTCGTTATCACCCAGCCTTAAACCAAGTGCGTTTCTGTCTCCTTTTTGTGCCTGTGCGCTAAATGCCAATCCCACTAACATTATAGCTGATAAGAATACTTTTTTCATAATAATCATTGACGTTTTTCTGTATTCCAAAAGTAAAACGCTTCCTTTAGTAGGAATAGTATTATGTTAAGTTTTTAACAGTTATCTTTTTGTTAAAGCAACGGTATATTTTAAGGCTTAGTTAACATTATGGTTTACCAGCACTTCGGTTTGCGTGTAGCTGCCCGTTTGTGGTATTGGTAAATCTGCCCCGAGTGACGAAAAGTCGGAAAGCTGATAGTTAATCACAGTGTTAGTATATACGTTGCCTATGTTTTCGGCATAGTATTGTGTAGAGGTAAGTACATCCTGAGCATTCATAATGCTAATAGGTATTATAGTTCCATTGCCTAGTTCTACATTAGCTGTAATTTTTAGATTAAGAACCATTTTCATGACCTTTACATTACTGTAAGTAACGTTATTTGGTGCAGTGAATGTGGTAAGCGACTGATCTGCAATTGATTTCAGCGTGTAGTCTGCTACAATAGTGTAACCACTTCCGGAATCCTGGCTAATGGTCCCGCTTGTGGTGCCTACCTGAGTACCTGCCGCCGCAGCCGCATCAAGAAATGGGAAATCGGTTATAGACACGTTTAGTGTCAGAACTTCCGAAAATGCTAATGATGCAGAGCCGGTTACTAATAGCTTGCTGCCGGATGTACGTACGCCGTTGTTACTAAGCGCACCACAGAAGAAGCCTGTTGCTACGTCTTTAGTCTTGAACTTTTTGTAAGCTACTGCAGTTATAGTGGTGTCTCCCTTTACATAAAGAGAATCACGCCCGCTCGATGTTCCGTCAAGCGTTGTGTTGTACACCCAGTAATTACCGTTGGCTTCGGGTAAATAATTTGCGGCATTACCGGTTCCCGGGTTATTGTTATCATCTCCAGAGCAAGATGCCAAAAAACAACCTGCCAGGAGAGCAAAAGCATACACTATTTTTTTCATTAGTATTAGGTATATTAGTTTACGGGGCTAATATACCTAACATTTTAAGATATTTAGCTTAATTATTACTGAAAATAAGCGTAGCTACCAGTTTAACGTCTATGGGGTTTGCTGTTTCTGTTTCCTCAGGTTCGTTTACTGCTGTTTGTTTGTCGTACCTGTAAAGCGTCCAGTTGTTGTGGTGGTATTCCAGTGCGGTTAAGTTTTCTATCCAGTCGCCGGAGTTTAGATAAGTAACACTGCCTTTTTTATTCTCCTTAATAGTAATAGCGGGTTCGTGTATGTGTCCGCACACCACATAGTCGTAATTGTTTTCTATAGCAATATCGGCAGCAGTGGTTTCAAAATCTGAAATAAACTTTACCGCCTGTTTTACCCCGGATTTTATTTTTTTAGATAACGAATAGGGCTCGCGTCCCATTTTTACCAGTATCCAGTTGATAAAACGGTTTAGTAATATAAGGTAGTCGTAACCGAGTCCGCCCAGCTTTGCAATCCATTTTGCCGAGTGCACAGAGCTGTCAAAAACATCGCCATGAAAAAACCATGCTTTTTTACCATCCAGTTCCAGTACCACTTTATTTACAATGCTAAAGTTGCCCATAGTAGTATCGGCAAATTTGCGAAGCATTTCATCGTGGTTGCCCGTTATATAGTACACCTTTGTCCCTTTTGCCGAAAAATCCAGCAGCTTCTTGATTACCTTGAGGTGCGACTTCGGGAAATACGATTTCCTGAATTGCCAAATGTCTATAATATCACCATTTAATATCAGCGTTTTTGGTTTTATAGAGGCAAGGTATTGCAGCAATTCCTTGGCATGGCAGCCGTACGTGCCTAAATGCACATCAGATAATACTACAACATCTATAGGGCGTTTTTTCATGTTTCGTGTTTCTTACAAAATAAACCGTAGTGTATAATGTATTGGTTACTATAAGGTTAATTAATACGTGTGTTGTTAAGGCTCTATTTTAAGTTATGGTTTACTAATTTTTAGGTAGTAAAAACTAAGCAGGTTTGTTACATTTGTGTAAAAAGAAGAAATATGGCAGGTAATACTTACGGAACACTATTCAGGCTATCTACCTTTGGAGAATCACACGGCACTGCCATTGGTGGGGTTATAGATGGATGCCCCCCTGGGATAGTGCTTGATATGGAAGCGATTCAAACTGAGCTTAACAGGCGCAGGCCGGGACAGTCGGCTATTGTAACGCAGCGTAAGGAACCCGATGAGGTGCAGTTTTTATCGGGTATTTTTGAAGGGAAGACAACGGGGGCTCCCATTGGCTTCATTGTGCCAAATACTAACCAAAAGTCTCAGGACTATTCTCATATAAAAGATGTGTACCGCCCATCGCATGCCGACTTTACATACGATAAAAAGTATGGCGCTGGAGTCCGTGACTACCGTGGTGGAGGTCGCAGCAGCGCGCGCGAAACCATAAGCAGGGTAGTAGGGGGTGCTATAGCACGTCAGGTTATACCCGGAGTAAGTATTCATGCCTATACATCTTCTGTAGGTGATATTTTTTTAGAGAAGCCTTACCAGGCACTGGATTTTAGCCTTGTAGAAAGCAATGCCGTACGCTGCCCCGATGCCGAAGTGGCAGCACGAATGGAAGACTATATTAAGGAGGTGCGAAAAGATGGTGATACTGTAGGTGGTACCGTTACCTGTGTTGTTAAAAATGTGCCCGCGGGATTAGGCGAACCTGTTTTTGATAAGCTGCACGCTGAACTGGGCAAAGCAATGCTGAGTATAAATGCTGTAAAAGGATTTGAATATGGCAGCGGTTTTTGCGGTGCAAAGATGCGCGGCAGCAAGCACAACGATATATTTAACGCTGATGGTTCTACTAAAACCAATCTTTCCGGCGGTATACAGGGTGGTATAAGTAACGGCATGGATATTTACTTCAGGGTAGCGTTTAAGCCGGTGGCTACTATTATGCAGGAACAGGAAACCATAGATAGTAACGGGAATGTGGTAGCTATGCATGGTAAAGGCAGGCACGACCCTTGTGTAGTGCCGCGTGCAGTGCCTATAGTAGAGGCAATGGCGGCATTAGTAATTGCTGATTTTTATTTGTTATCAGGTAAATAGTGTTTTAAAGAAAGGTTTTTAAGCATTGGCAATTTAGTTGTAAAATTGGTTGGTTTTCTGCTATAGTTTAGGTGAAAGCATTTTTTTATTATAAATTTTATATGAATAAATTGTAACTAATATATTTTTTACTATTTTTGGGTTTCGGAAATAAAAACTATCATCATGAAAAGAAAATTACTTAGTGGAGCACTTTTACTTGGCTCTATTATAGCGGCTAATGCACAAAGTTCATGTGTTGACGCTATTGCACTTCAATTAGGCACTACAACAGTTGGTGCTCCAAGTGGAGAATACACTCCAAATGGATGTTTTGCTCCTGAGCAAGGTGTTGACGCCAATGGTAACACTGTTACTGTTGATGCTGATGCAGCTGAATGGTATTCTTACACTCCTGCAGTTAATGGTGTTCTTAGGATTAATACGAATCTTCCTCAAAACCAGGTGCCTGATGCAGATGGTAACAGGGTGGATACAAGGATTTCAGTTTACAGGGGTACTTGTGACGCGCTTACTTGTTGGTATAGCGGAGACGATGTTTATTACATCTCAAGTACTAACTACAACGGACTAACAGATATCCAGTTTCCTGTTGCTGCAGGTACAACATATTACATAGCGTTTGATAATATTTGGTACCTAGAGGGATTTGATGTAAATGCAGAGTTTTATGAGCCTTCTTGTGCTACAACTACCGATTACACCGAAACTTGGTCACCTTCAACTTCGTACTGGTTCTGCTGGGGAAGACAGGATCAAAATAATGACCAAAATGGTTTTAATTTAATCTCAAGCTACAATCTTGGTGGTGCGGATGTTAATCCTGAGCCTGCTGTTGCTATATACTCTAACGCTGAAGCTCTTGATGACTATCTTTATTCTCCTGATTTGACGCTTACAGGTGGTGTTTCTTACACTTTCTCTGTTGCATATAACGGAGCTAACGTTCGTACGTCGTCAACTACTGTATCTAATGCAAATGAATCTTTTGAGCCGGTTATTATAATTGGTAACACACTTTATACATTAGGCGATGCTGTAACAGGTATTCAACAAACTGGTACGTTAGCTACTTTAAAAAATAATGCAACGGTAGTTGATTACGAATTTACTCCTGATGTAGATGGTGTTTACAGTTTAGGAGTTCATGCTACTTCTGATCTTGGTGGTGGAGCAATTTTCTTTTTCGATATGAGTGTTAAAGAAACTGCTTCTTCTTCTCAAAATGCTCAGTCTGCATTCTCAGTGTATCCTAACCCGGCTAACACTGTAGTAAATGTTGCTAATGCTAAAGCTCAGATCAATGCTGTTAGCCTTGTAGATATCAACGGCCGTACTGTAAAATCAGTTCAGTTTGATGGTGTTTCTTCAGCTCAGGTAAACATTGCAGATCTAGCAAACGGTGTTTACATGATGAACATTAAATCAGATAAAGGTACTGTAACTAAGAAAGTTGTTAAAAACTAATTAGTGCAGTTTTATAATACAAAAGGCTCCGTTTATCGGAGCCTTTTCTGTTTTTGTTATGGAGGGAAAATAAATAAAGCTTATATTCGTTACTACAATAAACCACACTTATATGCTGCGCAAATTATTTGTTTTGTTCCTTTTTGTATTATCTTCAGTTTCTTATGGACAGGAACAATTTTCGGTATATTTTGAAACTAATAAATACCAGCTTACAGGCTCAGAACAAAAACGGCTGACAGAGTGGTTAGCAGCAAACAAAACATCTAAAATTCTGGCTATAAATGGTTATACTGATGAGGATGGATCTGTAGGGTTAAATGATACGCTTTCTGAGCGTAGGGTAACTGCTGTTTTTTCATTCATAAAGGGTAAGGTGAAAATTCGGGAAGATTTTATGACGCGAAGCTTTGGTAAACTTCATAAACAAGATGCTGTAAAGGCAAAGAATCGTAAGGCTACCATATATTATTTGCTGGAAAAAGACCTTGCGAAAGAAAATGAAATCCTGGGGATAAAAGATGATCCTCTAGCGGTAAAGAGACCTGTTAAGGTAGAATTTCCTGCATCAATGACGGTAACCACCCCTGCGGGTAAAGAAGAACTTGAGCTTGATGTGGAGTTTATGGAGCGTTTAAATGCTGCTAAAGCAGGTGAAAAAATAGTGATACCTAACCTCAATTTCCGCGAAAATACGTTTGCCATAATGGCAAATTCCCGCTCCAGGTTATATGAGTTACTACAGGTTATGCGTGCAAACGGCTCTTTAAGAATAAAGCTGGAAGGACACGTTTGCTGTATGACAAAAGACAGACAGGACTTGTCTACCCAGCGTGCAAAGGCCATAATGATGTTTTTAGTAGCAAACGGTATTGAAAAGAGCCGTGTAGCTTTTCAGGGATTCGGTGTTTCGCAACCGCTTTACCCAATACCCGAAAAATCCCCGGAAGAGCGTGAAGCCAATCGTAGGGTAGAGGTGCTTATCTTACAAAACGACTGGCAGTAACCGTTTATTTGTTAGTGTAGCGCTTTGCAAACGCGCTGGGCGTTTCACCTGTGTTATTTTTAAAAAAACGCGAGAAGTACGCGTAGTCTTCATAACCCAGCATTTCTGCAATTTTTTTAAAATTCCCCCTGTGTAGCGCAAGTTCTTTTTGGGCCTCCAGTACTATGCGGCCTGCAATGATGTCGCCCGCGGGCTTACCGGTTATGTTTTGAGATATGCGGTTAAGGTGCCTTAGCGTTATAGCCAGTTTATCGGCGTAAAATCCAGGCGATTTTTCGGTAACAAAATGTGTTTCTATAAGGTCTTCAAATTGCCTGAAACGCTGGTAATAGCCATTATTGTTTTCCGCTATGGGTAGTATATCCTCGTCAAACCAACGTGTGGCTTGTACATACAGCAGGTTGATATAGCAAAGTATGGCGTTTTTTTTCCAGGCTTTATCGGTGGTAAATTCTTCCAGTATTTTTTTAAAGTAATGCGTTGCCTCAGTAAGCTCCTCCTGATTCAGGTATACTACAGGTTTACTGTGCATGCTGTAAAAAAAAGGGAAACTACGTAGCTCATTTGCGGTAAACCAGGCTTCAAAAAAATCACGGGTATGGAAAAAAATATATCCCTCTGTATCTGCAGATAACTCCCAGTAATGGGTTTGGCCTGGGTTAAGGAAAAACAGTGCCCCGGGTTTTACCTCGTAGTCTGTAAAATCTATTTCGTGCCGGCCATGCCCTTTTATAAAAAGTATGGCCAGATAAAAGTTGTGGCTGTGGGGTTCGGCGATATCTTTATGTCTGGTAGCCAGGTGGTTTTCAAGAGTATTGGCATGAATGTCTTCACTGCCTTCGTGCCTGAACTCACTTATTTTTAATATATGTACCGGTTTCATAGCTTTGCTTATAAATGTCTTAAAAGTACAATTTTTTGCGTAAATTATCTATTGCTTTCCATGGTACTAAATCACTAACTTTGACTAAAATTTTAGAGGTATGTCACAATTCTTAAATATAATAGGAGAAAAATGCCCCAAATGTGGAACCGGTAAGGTGTTTAAAACAAAAGGGAATATATTTTTACTTAAAATGCCTGTAATGAATGATGATTGCCCTCATTGCGGTCACCATTTTCATAAAGAGACAGGGTATTTTTTTGGGGCTATGTATGTAAGCTATGCACTTGCCGTGGCCGAAATGGTGGCACTTTTTGTAGTGCTGTTGCCGTTTACTAAAGATTTTGGTATCTTGGTAGGTGCTGTTGCTGTTATGGCAGTAGTACTTAGTCCGTATAACTTCAGGCTGTCTCGCATGCTGTGGATTTATATGTTTGACGGTCCTGAGAAAGTACCTGAAAACTGATAGTGTTTTAACATAAGGTGCAAATTGTACTGGCGCGGTATTGCGCAGAAAAATGCCTATATTTGTATTTCAATTTGCACCTTAAACTTTATGCTGCAAACGCTTCATATAAAGAATTTTGCGCTCATAGAGCACCTTCATATTGATTTTAACGGAAGTTTTGCCATTATTACCGGCGAAACCGGTGCGGGTAAATCCATCCTTCTTGGCGCATTGGGTTTGGTTTCGGGTAACCGTGCCGACCTGGGTTCGTTAAAAGACAAAGAACAAAAATGTGTGATTGAAGCACATTTTAAAGTATCTGAATATAACCTCCGCGATTTTTTTGAAAAGAACGATATTGATTACGAAGACGTAACCATTATCCGCCGCGAAATATTGCCGTCCGGCAAAAGCCGCGCTTTTATAAATGATAGCCCTGTAAACCTTGCCGAAGTACAGCAACTGGGTCATTTCCTTATAGACATTCATAGCCAGCAGCAAACCCGCGAGCTTAGTGATGAGCAGTACCAAATGCAAATCCTAGATGCTGTTGCAGGCAATTCAGCTTTACTCGATGCTTATAAAAAGCAACTAGCCGCGTATAAGTTGGCACAAAACGCGCTTAAAAAACTTACCGAGCAAAAATCTAACCTGAGCCGCGAGCAGGATTATAATACTTTTTTACTTAACGAACTTGCCGAAGCGAAACTTAAAGCAGGAGAACAAGCTGAGCTGGAAGCCGAGCAGGAAAAACTGAGCAACGTAGAGTTTATTCGAGAAAGTATGGCTAAGGCAATAGCGGTAGCCACTGATGAGCAAATGGGTGCTGTGCAAAACCTGAAAGAGATTAAGCAGGCATTGCAAAAAATCAGCGGTATTTCTGAGGAGTATGCTACATACTACGAGCGTGTAAACAGTATTGTAATAGAGCTTGATGATATTGCCGAAAGCCTGGCTGAAAGTTATGAAGGGTTAGTGAATGATCCGGAAGCACTGGAGCTGATTAACCAAAAGTTACAGCTTATATATGCGCTGCAAAAAAAGCATAACGTGGCTACGGTAGAGGAGCTAATGGCTATTGAAAAAGAACTTAGCGAAAAGGTAGTGCTTGCAGAAGGTCTGGATGAGGCTATTGCCGAAAAAGAGGCCGATGTGCAGCGTACAAAAGATGAGGCTAATAAGACGGCGGAGGCGCTACATGAAAAAAGGGTAGGGGCGGTGCCTGTATTGGTAGATAAAATCACCGCAATACTGGTTCAGCTTGGTATGCCGAACTCACGTTTTAAATTTGAAATAAGTCAGGGCGAAACCTATTATACTAGTGGTAAAGACAGCATCAATCTGTTGTTTTCTGCTAATAAAGGTACTGATTTTGGGTTGCTGAAAAAGGTAGCTTCAGGTGGTGAAATGTCACGTATTATGCTGGCTGTAAAGGCTGTTTTAGCTACGTATTCTAAACTTCCTACTATTATTTTTGACGAAATAGATACCGGTGTTTCGGGTGAGATAGCCATTAAAATGGGCGATATCATGAAGGCCATGAGCCATGATATGCAGGTATTTGCCATAACGCATTTGCCGCAAATTGCCGCTAAGGGTGATACACACTATAAGGTAGCCAAGAAAACTCAGGGCGATACTACGGTGAGCGAACTAAGGCTTCTCTCTAATGACGAACGCATACGTGAGATTGCTGAAATGCTTAGTGGTAAAGACGTGAGCGAATCAGCGTTAACACATGCCAGGGCACTATTGGGATAGTTTACGGTTTATTTTTCTTGCCCTGTTGATTAAAGGTAGTGTAAGCACTAAAGCAAGTGCCAGATTAAATGATATAGTGAAAAGCGGGATTAGCATTAGCGGAGACACGTACTCAATACCATCGGTAAGGGCAAAGGTATAAACGTTGCTTAGCGAGTTTATGATTAATGGTGCCAAATAGCAACATTCTAAAATGATAAGCCCTTTTATAATTGTTTTTTTAGAGGTGTGCAGTAGCAACTCTTTTTTACCTAATATCATAAATGATGCTATAAGGAGCGGAAAAACAAAGTTGTTTGTTATACCTACAATTATTGCTGTATTACGTTCTGAAAATTGTACAAAATGTTTCAGGATAATAATAAGACTAATTTGTTCTAACAGGGCAAAAACCGAAAAAATATAAAAATCTATTCCACGGATTGTACTCTTTTGGTAAAAACTCGTCTTCGTTAATCAGGTCGTTCATGGTGTAGGATTAGTTTATTGGCTAAAATTACAGAATATACTACATAGTTGTTTTAGTTTTTTATCTTTGCTATCCGAATACATCAAATGCTGAATTAACAAATACTGAATTAAACAGTTATGATCATAGAACCAAGGATGCGTGGCTTTATATGCCTTACTGCCCACCCGGTGGGTGCCGCGCAAAGCGTAAAAAACCAAATTGAATACGTAAAATCACATGGCGAAATAGCCAATGGCCCTAAAAAAGTGCTTGTTGTGGGTGCTTCTACAGGTTTTGGCCTTGCTTCTCGTATTACTGCTGCATTTGGTAGCAATGCCGCTACGGTAGGTGTGTTTTTTGAAAAAGAACCTGCTGAGGGTAAAACTGCTACACCGGGATGGTACAACAGCGCAGCCTTTGAAACCGAAGCGCACGCTGCGGGGCTTTACGCAAAGAGTATTAACGGCGATGCGTTTAGTAATGAAGTAAAACAGCAAACTATAGATATTATAAAATCCGACCTGGGTCAGGTAGATCTTGTGGTGTACAGCCTTGCTTCTCCGGTGCGTCAGCATCCGGTAACGGGTGTGCTGCACCGCAGCGTACTGAAGCCTATTGGTGGGGTTTTTAGCAATAAAACAGTAGATTTCCATACCGGTAAAGTATCTGAGGTTACTATTCAGCCTGCAGTTGAAGGTGATATAGAAAATACCGTTACCGTAATGGGTGGCGAAGACTGGGCTATGTGGATAGATGCCCTTAAAGAGGCTGGTGTGCTTGCTGAAGGTGCTACTACTGTGGCGTATTCTTATATAGGCCCATCGGTTACTGAAGCGGTTTACCGCAAGGGTACCATAGGCAGGGCAAAAGACCATCTTGAAGCTACGGCTTTCGAAATTTCAGATAAGCTAAAAGATATAAACGGCAAAGCGTATGTTTCTGTAAACAAGGCGCTTGTTACACAGGCGAGTTCCGCTATACCGGTAATCCCACTTTATATATCGCTATTGTACAAGACCATGAAAGAAATGGGTTTGCATGAAGGTACCATAGAACAAATAGACCGTTTGTACCGCGAAAGGCTTTATACAGGTGGCGAAGTTCCTGTAGATGAGCAGGGCCGTATACGCATAGACGACTGGGAAATGCGTGATGACGTACAGGCTAAAGTATCTGAACTTTGGGCAAAAGCAGATACTGAGAATTTAGCTGAAATTGGCGATTTAGAAGGTTACCGCAAGGATTTTTATAACCTTTTTGGTTTTGAATTTGAAGGTGTAGACTACGCTGCTGATGCAAATGAAATGGTAAACATAGAAAGTATAGAAAAGTAATATTTCTGCAATAAACCTGAATATTTATATGAAAACCTTCCTTTTTAAGGAAGGTTTTTCTTTTTTTTTAGGTGTTTTAATATGAAAATAGTATTTTTGTTTCTTTAATGTTAATTTTAACATCACATTGTTTTATTTGTGTTTTAAATTTATTTTTATGCGCCTTATTTAACAATTTTAT
>JAAXJD010000125.1:0-3750 GCA_012270005.1 Flavobacterium sp.
GTGTTATGTTGTACTCTTTTATGGTACTAAGGTCGCGGCGAAAAGGCTGTTTGCTGTGCAGCACTTTTTTGTAACTGTTTTTAAGGAAATAGCTTTTCCAGTGGGGTTTTATGTGCAGTGTGCCGAAACATACTTTTATAGGCTGCTGGCAGTGTTCCAGCATTTGGCTCACGGTCATTTTTCCCCATAGAGACAGTTTAATAGGCGTAAGGCTGTCTATGCGGTCTATTATATTTTGGTTCCCTTTCGGGTCGTAAAGGCTCTCCATTAATGTGTGTTTATTGTGTACGTCAAAATTAAAAATAATCCTTAGTTATATGGCTATAGTTATTACGCTAAAACCTCTTTTTTATTATTTTTCTGACGAATTGAATTGGTTATTGTTTTTTAAGTGATGCAATTAGCCGATTACCTTTTTTGGATTGGCAGTGCAGTAGGAATAAATTTGTAACTTTGCCACTTCAAAACAACGAATACAAAAACAATGGAAAACGGTATTTACGCAAAATTTCATACTTCAAAAGGAGATATCCTGGTGAAGCTTACGTACGACCTTACCCCGGGTACTGTGGGCAACTTTGTAGGCCTTGCCGAGGGTAACCTTGATAACGATGCTAAGCCCATGGGCAAACCATATTATGACGGACTGGTGTTTCACCGCGTTATTTCAGACTTTATGATCCAGGGCGGATGCCCGCTTGGTAAAGGTACCGGCGGCCCGGGTTACAACTTTGATGATGAGTTTCACCCAACCCTTGCACACAACGGCCCGGGTGTGCTAAGTATGGCTAATGCCGGTCCTGGTACAAACGGCTCTCAGTTCTTTATTACACACGTAGCTACACCGTGGCTGGATAACAAGCACACCGTGTTTGGAAACGTAGTGGAAGGACAAGATGTGGTAGATGCCTTTCAGCAGGGAGATAAAATAGAAAAAATGGAAATTATCCGTGTGGGCGAAGAAGCTGAAAAGTGGAACGCCATAGAGGCCTTTCGCACCTTTGAAGGATCGCGCGAAAAACGCCTTGCAGAACAAAAACGCCTTGCAGAGGAAGCTCTTGAAAAACTGGCAGCAGGTTTTGAAAAAACTGAAAGCGGGCTTCGATACCAAATAATCCAGAAGGGTAGTGGTAAAAAAGCAGAAAAAGGTAAAAAAGTATCGGTACACTATAAAGGTGCTCTTGAAAACGGTATGGAGTTCGATTCATCTTACAAGCGTAAGCAGCCTATTGAGTTCCCGTTAGGGCAAGGCCACGTAATTGAAGGATGGGACGAAGGTATTGCCCTGCTTCAGGTAGGCGATAAAGCTCGTTTTGTTATCCCTTCTTACCTTGGTTACGGTTCTCGCGGTGCAGGTGGCGTTATACCGCCAGATGCTACGCTTATTTTTGACGTAGAACTTGTAGACGTAAAATAATTGTACCGGGATTTAAGTATCCGGTAATAAGATAGAAGGCTGCCCAAAACGGGCAGCCTTCATTTTTGGAAAGGGTGTGTAAACAAATAGATTTATTCTCTCAATACTATTGTTTTAAAAGTTTTAGCGTTTTTAGCGCGCCGTTTTCTCCCTGCATAGAAATCAGGTAGTAGCCTGCGGCAAGGTGGCTTATGTTTATGTTGTTTTCGCCCTTTGCGGCATCGCCCTTGGCTACAATGTTACCGGTAAGGCCGGTAATGGTATACTGCCCAGAGCTTGCGGCCACCAGAGTTACGGTTTCTTTGGCCGGGTTAGGATAAAGGGTAAATGACGCTTCTGTAGCCTCTGCATTTAAACCTGCCTGGTTGCCCGGTTTAGCACTGTTTTCTACCTGCGTAAAAGACCACTGCTGATTAGTGCCTCCACCATAGGCCCATACCTGCATTAGCGCGCCGTTAGCGGTAGAAACATCGGTAACATCCAGCGCTTTACCGCTGTATACGTTTTCTATTTTGTAATATCCGCTACCTACGCTGGTTACAATCCACTTGTAGGTGTCGTTATTTACAAAACTTTTTTGCTGCACTTTTATACCATCGGCCGTACTGGTACTGGCGAGCGCCAGGTACATATTAGTCGATTTTACACGGATGTAATATTGGTTGTTACCTGCGCTTTCAAACCTCCAGCGTTGGTTATTGCCTCCACCGCCTGTAATATCCCATTGTTGTATGTTAGCGCCACTTGCGGTAGAATTATCAGCCACATCAAGTCCTTTGTTGCTTAGCCTGGATATAATGTTATAATATCCCGGATAGCCTTGTGTACTGCCTTCGGTCCATTTAAAACTGATTGCAGAACTAGCCGGAATAGAATATGTAAAAGCATTTGAGCCTGACACAATTTTTGTGCTCAGGGCAGACGATGAGGAGTTGTACACGACAAGTACAACAGAACCATCATTATTTTTAAATGCCGATGCCGAAAGGTTTCCGTTTGAGCTGCTGCTGCCAATACGTACGGCGCCATTTTTTACAAATTTTGAAATTTGCCCTATAATATAGTATGGGGAATTACGCGTGTAGCTGCCGCTACCTGTTATGGTAATGGCACCCATACAGTTGCTACAGCCCCCCGAAGTGTGTGGCCCGTAAGAGGTATTTGTAGCCAGGTTCCAACTCATGGCTGTTTTGCTCCAGTTGTTCATGCTACCAATAACTACATACTTCATGTGCCACCCAAAGTCGCCTCCAAAGTTACCCGGCCCACCTACATATTGCTCTGTAAAATACACGTTTTTGCCGGTACTATTATGTACAGTTCCCATGCCTGCGATTGATTCTCCCGCACCATATAAATGAAATGCCGCCCCGTCTACATAGCTGCTGTTGTTAAGTACATCTATAGGGTAGGCCGTATTATCGCAATTATGGTCAAAGGCTATGATTTTTACATATCCAAATCCTGCGTTCATTAACGCAGGCCCCAAATTATTGTTTATAAAGTTTTTCTGCTCGGTTGAGTTCATCGTCATACTTGGCTCGTTGTATGGGTTTTCGGGCTCGTTTTGCGGTGTTACAGCCCAAATTTTAATACCCTGAGCCTGCATGGCCTGCAGGTATTTTATAAAGTAATTGGCATACGGCCCGTAGTTAGCTGTAAGCAAGCTGCCGCCCACCCAGCCGTTATTGGTTTTCATCCAGTACGGTGCGCTCCACGGGGTAGCCAGTATTTTAATGTTAGGGTTTATGGCGAGTATCTTTTTTAAGATAGGCACTGTGTAGTCCATAGTAAAGCCATTAAGACTGAAGTTGTTTAGGGCAGTATCGCCATAGGTGTCGTCATAGCTGTAGGTGTATTGGCTAAGGTCTGATGAGCCAATGCTTATACGCACCACATTAGAGCTTAAACCGGTGCTGGGGTTAAAAAGCTCTTGTAACAAGTTGTTTTGCGTAGTAGCGTTAAGCCCCGAAATTACCTGTGCGCTACCATCGGTAAGCGTCCAGCCGTAGCCGTCAATGGTTTGGTAGGTAGTTCCTGCATTTACCGTAATGGTATTAGCGTTGCTGCCGGAATTTGCGGCGAAGTTTACTGTGCCTTGTTGAGAAAGCAGTGCACTTTGGTCTCCTTTAGTAAGCCATGGCGTTACCGTTTGCGCCGTTGCCGAAGCCAGGCCAAGTGCTACACTTGCAAAGCAGAGTAGTTTTTTTACGTTTTGGGTTGAAATGAGTGAATGGTTTTTCATAATTAAAAGTTTAATGAAACAAAATTTTAATTTCCATAAAATTATTGCCCACATTCTTTAATTCACCAAAGAGGCGTTTATCAAAAAC
>JAAXJD010000125.1:3760-7962 GCA_012270005.1 Flavobacterium sp.
GAATAGTGGGCCAATGTTTTTTTAATACTTTCTGACAGTATGAATCAATTTCACAAAATTGTATTGTTTCATAACCACCAACAAGTTTTTCAGCAGCGTATGTAAACATTCCACCGCCACTGAATAGATCAATCATTTTAAGATTTTTATCCATACAAAAACTTATTCAGGTTAAGTTTTTAACGTTGATAATCAATTTTTTATATAATTTTTTGAAGATGTTTGTTAGTTGCTCCAAAGATTTCGTTCATCGGTAATATCTGCCTTTAAAAGTGTATTGATGTTTACTTTTGCGCCTTGCAGCACATATATTTTTGTATTGTTTTCGCGTGCCAATGGATTTTTAAGATAACCAAACAAGCGAACCGACTCAAATAGTGGTTGTTCTTTTTTGCGTTCAGGGTCATCATCGCTTGCTTCCTGAACTAAAATCACATTAGCATATTTTTTACTTAGGTCTATCCAGTTTACATAGTCGGCATTCATGGTAACCGCCTGTAAACCGGGTATAGAGGTATAGTAGTTTATAGCCCCGGCCTGTCCATAATTGTCGCACAATACTAAAGTGTTTCCGGTTGCAGCAACCTGATTGTAAGCATTGTCTGTTAATTCGGTAATCGCTTTCCACCCCTGCATATCTGCAAAATCCTGCGGTAGGGCATGGTCTTTCCCATCTTCCCAGCGCGATAGCCCCATTTCTTTGTATTTTTCACTCAGGAAAAGACTGTCTTTCGGGCTATAAACAGGAAATGCTACTAAGGCTATCGGCACAAAAAAGCCTAAAGCCAAAATAACCAGTACAGGTTTTATAAACCGCTTTTTTCCGGTTTGTAATAGTTTTTCCAAATATGTCGAACCAAATGCTATGTATACAGGATACAGCCCCATTGCGTAATATCCTTTGGCTTTAAGCCCAATGAAAATGCCCAGAACTATAAAAAAGGATACAAAAAATACACGGTATTTTTTAAACGGTAAATATGCTAAAAAACCAATAAGCGCAGCAGGAATAAGATAGATGGTGCCTATAAAAAACAGTACTTGTTCTTTAATAAAATCAGTACGGTTTACATTTACAAGTTGGGTTTCTTTAAGTTCTGCCATATGGTGTACCACCGGCCAGTTATTGTTATATTGCCACGCCAGGTTAGGGGCAATAATTATCAGTGCAATAATTGCAGCGCCTATGATATTGCCGTTTGCCAAAATGCTACGGTTACGGGTTAGCAGCAAACCGGGAACAATACCGGCCATAAGAAATACAATATTGTATTTATTCAGGAAACCAATGCCAAATCCCAGTGCCATAAGATACAGCCAGCGGTTTTGCTGGGTGTTTATGTGTTTTATTAAGGCAAAGCACACAAATGTCCACGCAAGAATATCAAATGAATTAGGCTGAAACAGCAGGTTAATGCGCGCCATAGCGCTAAAGATAAGTGCGGTAGCTGCCAATATTTGTGCGTAGTAACCACCTTTCAGTTCTTTGATAACGTGCCAAATTACTACTATGGTAAGCGCCCCGAAAAGAGTAGGGAAAAAGCGTACCCAAAAAACATCGTTGCCTAAAATATTTATAATCCATGCAAACCAAGATGTAACGGGAGGAACAGACAAGTAGCCCCATGCCAAGTGGTGTGCCTGATCCAGGTGCAGGTATTCATCACGGTGTAACTCGTAACCGGGATTAATGAGGAAAAACTGTAATACCATTTTTATAATAACAAATAACAACAGTATTACAGTATTCTTCATAGTACAGGTTTTTATTGGCGTTTTAAAAAGTCTTTTAGCTCACTGTAAGTGCTTATCTGCTCAGCTTTCTTTTCGCCGTGCAGTACCACCTGAATTTGATCCGGAATGGGGATTTCTATTTTCAGGTTGTTTACAATGCTGTCTGCAAATTTAACAGGATGCGCGGTTTCTAAAAATACCCCGGTTAGGTTTTCTTTGTCTTTAAGGTATTTTTTTAACCCCAGGTACCCCACCGCACCGTGAGGGTCGCACAGATAATTGTCTTCCGTATATACTTTTTGCAGGCTTGCAATGGTTTCGGCATCGGTAAACGAGTAGGAGGTAAGCTCCTTATCGAGCGCGCCAAACTCTTTACCAAACAGTTCCAGTATGCGCACAAAGTTGCTCGGGTTGCTTACATCCATGGCATTACTCAGTGTTTCTACGGTTGGTTTCGGTTGGTATTGCTGTGAGTCCATAAACCTTGGAACGGTATCATTTACATTGGTTGAAGCCACAAAGTGCGCTATAGGCAATCCTATTTTTTTAGCCATCATACCGGCACATATATTCCCGAAGTTACCGCTGGGTACACTCACCACCAGTGGTTTCCCAAGTTTCTTCAGCTCTTTATATGCTATAAAGTAGTAGAACATTTGTGGCAGCCAGCGCGCTACATTTATAGAGTTGGCCGAAGTAAGGCTTACATCTTTTAGCTCCTCATCAAGAAATGCCTGCTTAACCATATCCTGACAATCGTCAAACGTACCTTTTACCTCAAGTGCTTTTATGTTTTGACCCAGGGTAGTTAACTGTTTCTCCTGCACGTCGCTCACCTTACCGCTTGGGTAAAGGATTACTACATCTATGCCTTCCACCCCCAGGAAACCGCTGGCTACGGCCCCGCCGGTATCACCGGAAGTTGCCACCAGTATGGTAATCTTTTTGTCCTCGCCCTGTGTAAAGTAATTCAGGCAACGCGACATAAAGCGTGCGCCCACATCTTTAAAGGCCATAGTAGGCCCATGAAAAAGTTCCAGCGAATACACGCCTTCTTCTACCTGTACTACAGGGAACGGGAACGCAAGGGTTTCGGCTACAATTTGCCTTAGTTTTTCCTCGGGTATTTCATCGCCTACAAACGGCGCTATGGCGCGGTAGGCAATTTCTTCATAGCTGTAGTTTTCTATGTTTGCTATAAAATCAGCACCGAGCTGGGGAATGTTCTCCGGGAAGTACAGCCCTTTGTCTTTGGCTATGCCGGTTATGGCTGCTTCCTTAAAGCTGGTTTGTATATCGGGGTTGTTTAAGCTATAGTATTTCATTATAATATGTCAGAGGACTGTTTTTTGATTGTGTCAAATATTTCTATATCTCGAATGATTTTTAGGATTTTATAGCTAGAGAGGTTGAAAATTCTAGTAGAATGATTGACACCTGTAGAGGGGTCAAAGTTGATAACGTTTTCATACTTGAAAATTGGTTTAGAACTATTTAAATCGATGTACAATGGAAAGAATTTTTGCCAATGAGTATTTAGAATCGTAATAACTTCATGTTCGGGGATATTAATTTTTGATGATATTTCTTGGACAGATTTTTCTCTGTAGTGGTCTGCTTTAAATTCTCGAAACTCATTTTCAAATGATTTGAGATAACTGTAAACCTCATCTTTGATTTCTTGGTATCCCCCAATATATGTGGGATTTTTTTGAAACAGTTGTCGTTTTAAGTGTAGAGGAGGTTCGACTACGCTGAAAAAATCATTAATTGTCTTTATATATATACCGAGCTCGTCTGCAATGTCTGAAATTTTTTTCATTATAATATCTTTATTCCTGTTGGATTTATTGCCGAGACATGTACCTCAAACGGCACATTGATTTCTTCCAAAATTATTTTCATTGCCTGTGCGGCCTTCTCTGCGTTTTCTCTGCCCTTGCTTAGCGCGAATACCGATGGCCCCGAACCTGAAATCCCACCACCCAAAGCACCTTCCGCAATGGCTGCTGCTTTTAGCTCGGCAAACTTAGGTATCAGTATACTGCGTACGGGTTCTACAAGTTCATCGTGAAGGCTACGGCCTATGAGGTCGTAATCTTCGGTGTACAGCCCGCTTATGAGTCCTGCTATGTTGCCGCATTGTATGGTAGCTTTTTTAAGGCTGATGTTTTCGCGCAATACAGAGCGCGCATCTTTTGTCTTCAACTCTATCTGCGGATGGATAACTGTGGCGTACAACTCCGCCGGAGCTTTTATGGCAATGATGTCTAACGGTTCATAACTGCGAACCAATGTAAACCCTCCCAAAAGGGCAGGGGCTACGTTATCGGCATGAGCACTGCCACTGGCCAGTTTTTCGCCTTGCATGGCATGGAAAACCAACTCTTTTGCTGTTAAAGGGCTGTCAAGTAAATAATTTATCCCAAAGACTGCACCTGCTGCACTTGCCGCACTACTTCCTATCC
>JAAXJD010000125.1:7972-10827 GCA_012270005.1 Flavobacterium sp.
CACGGCTGTTTTCAGTGATTCGTAGGCCTTTTTCTGCCGACTATCTTATGGGCAATTCCTCGCCTGTGCTATCCAGGCAAAGCCCCAACACATCAAATCCACATGACACGTTGGCAATGGTAGCCGGGCAAAATAATTGTATCTCCTCCATAGTTTCTTAGCCACGAATTACACTAATCAATCGAATTTTAAGCGTACTGAATTGGTGTAATTCGTGAAATTAGTGGCACGTCTTACCTGTTTCCTATCCTGATTACATCTGCAAAAATACCCGAAGCGGTTACATCGGCTCCTGCACCTGCACCTTTAATAATCAGTGGCTGATCGGCATATCGGTCGGTGTAAAACAATACAATGTTGTCTTTACCCTCCAGATTATAAAACGGATGCGATTGTGGTATAAACTGCAGCCCCACGTTTGCTTTACCGTTTTCAAACGACGCTACAAATTTCAGGCGGTCGCCATTGTCGGCAGCTTTTTTGTACAGTGCATTAAAATGGTCGGCATTTTTTTCAAGCGAAACCAAAAAGTCGTCGTTATTGGTGGTAGCCATACACTCATCCGGCAGGAATGAAATGGTGGCTATATCGTCAATCTCCATTTCGTAACCACTTTCGCGGATAAGAATAACCAGTTTACGTTTTACGTCCACGCCACTAAGGTCAATCTTAGGGTCGGGCTCGGTGTAACCTTCTACCATAGCTTGTTTTACCACATCGCGGAAAGCCGTTGTATCATTAAAATTATTAAAGATAAAGTTAAGGCTACCGCTTAGTACTGCCTGAATTTTATGCACACGGTCGCCGCTGGCCACCAGGTTTTTAAGGGTGTCTATAATAGGTAATCCTGCACCCACGTTTGTTTCAAACAAGAATGGTGCGTTGTACTGCCTGCTCAGGTTTTTCAGGTATTTGTAGTTAGAAAACTCAGATGAACAAGCCACTTTGTTACAGGTAACCACGCCTATACTGCTCTTAAGGTATTGAGCATAGGTAGCAGCAACCTCATGGCTGGCAGTGTTGTCTACAAAAATGCTGTTGCGCAGGTTCAGGCCTTTTATGTTTTTAATGAAACCGTCAAAATCGCTGGCCTCGCCCTGAGGTAATACCGCTTTCCAGTTTTCAAGGTCAATGCCTTCCTCATCAAAATACATGGTTCGGGAGTTGGCAAGGCCTGCTATACGCACATTCAGGTGCAGGTTGTCGCGCAGGTACTGCGCCTGTTTTTGGATCTGTGCTATAAAACGTTCACCTACGTTGCCTACACCCATAACAAACAGGTTCAGCTGCACGGTAGCATCTTCAAAGAAGGTTTCGTGCAGGGTGTTCAGCGCTTTTTTTACATCCTTACTGTCTATTACGGCAGAAATATTACGCTCACTGGCTCCCTGAGCTATCGCCCTGATGTTGATGTTATTTTTACCAAGAGTGCTAAACATACGTCCGCTGAGTCCCTGGTGGTTTTTCATGTTTTCGCCCACCACGGCTATAATACTCAGGCCGTTTTCTATAATGGCAGGGTAGATTTTTCCCTGTTGGATTTCAAAACTAAATTCGGCATTAATGGCGGCTTCGGCTTTAGCCGCTTCGTTATCGGCAATACCAAGGCATATAGAATGCTCAGACGATGCCTGTGTAATAAAGATAACACTTACGTTTTCTTTACTGATAACGTCGAACAAACGTTTAGAGAAACCTGCAACGCCCACCATGCCCGGGCCTTCAAGGGTAATCAAGGTAGTGTTGTCTACATTGCTTATTCCTCGAATAGGGTTATCGCTTTTCACCTCCGGCGCCTTGCTAATCACACTACCGTGAGCTTCGGGCTCAAAAGTATTTTTTATGTGTAGGGTAATGTCCTTATTCAGTATGGGCTGAATAGTTGGAGCATACAGTACTTTGGCACCAAAATGCGAAAGTTCCATAGCTTCCTCAAAAGTTATGTACGGAATAGGCTCGGCTTGTTTTACTAGCTTAGGATTTGCAGTGAAGATACCGTTTACATCCGTCCAAATTTCAAGTGAAGGCACCTCAAGTGCTGCTGCTACAATGGCTGCGGTATAGTCCGATCCGCCACGACCAAGGGTGGTGGTATGCCCATCTGCTGATTTGGCAATAAAGCCCGGCATAACCGTTACCCGTTTGTTGCTACGCTCGTAGTAGTCAAATATCAGTTTGTTAGTAGCCTCAAAATCTACCGATGCTTTACCAAAACGGCTGTTGGTTACAATCAGGTCGCGACTGTCGGCAAGGACAGCGTCTTCGCCCTGAGCTTTCAGCGCTTCGCTTATAATGTATGAGGAAAGCAATTCGCCAAAAGACAGTATGAGGTCTTTAGTACGCTCAGAGAGTTCCGCCAATAGACAGCAGCCTTCCATTAATGTCTCCAGGTGGTTTAGCTCGCGGTTTACATGGCTTAGCACTGCGCTTTGCCCTGCTACGGGGATCAGTTCTTTAACGGTATCCAGGTGCCGTTTTTCTACTTCTTCCAGTATTTCTTTGTAGTTGTTTTGTTTTTCAGATGCCTGTGTGGCGGCATTCAGTAGTAAATCGGTTACACCGCCAAGAGCTGATACTACTACGATTACAGATTCTTTTTCTCGTTTTTGTTTGATGATATTGATAGAGCGCTGTATGTTTTGCGCATTGGCTACAGAGGTTCCGCCGAATTTTATAACATTCATTTCTGAAATGATTTTACGGTAAATAGATAGATTTAAATACAAGGGGAATGTTATTTTCTGTTTTGGAAAATAACCCTTAAAATGGCTATATGTAAATGATTATACCCCCCAAGGGGGGGTGGTGGTGGCGGTCGTAGTGCCTATACCGACGAGAGCCCCAAGGCTTGAGGA
>JAAXJD010000041.1:0-10481 GCA_012270005.1 Flavobacterium sp.
CGAGTACCCCGTGGCAATAACCCTGTCTATGCCCAGTACATCTACCAATACGCGCACTGTAAGTATAGAGCCGCCGCTGCCCACCAGCCCCAGAGAAACACCCACTAATACTGCCAGTACATAGCCCGTAACTACCGAAAAATCCATAATCACTACATCGTTTTAGTGCGCGAAGGTAAGCCAATTAAATGTTTCGGCGCGTAACAAATGTTACACAGGGTTTTTAAGGATATCTATGGTAGTGCGGTTCAGTTTTATAATGCCGTCATTTTCCAGCGCTTTTAAGAGTCGGGACACCACCACCCGCGATGTGTTCAGCGCATACGCTATTTCCTGGTGGGTATTGCTCACCGTGTTGCTCCGGTTTACTTTGGCTTTTTCGTAGAGGTAGTGCAACAGGCGTTCGTCCATTTTCATAAATGCCAGGTTGTCTATAGCGGTAAGCATTTCGCTAAGGCGCTTGTTGTAGCTGGTAAACACAAAATTGCGCCAGCTGCGGTACTTGCCCAGCCATTCTTCCATTTTAGCAACCGGTAACATGGCTACTGTACCGCTGGTTTCGGCTATGGCGCGTATTTCGCTTCGGGTATCGCCCATACAGCAGGCCAGCGTCATGGCGCAGGTATCACCTTTTTCTAAAAAGTATAGCAGCAGTTCACCCTCGTCGCGGTCTTCGCGCAGTATTTTTATGGCACCATTAAGGAGCAGGGGCATACGGCGGATGTACTCTTTGATTTCTATAAGCGTATCGCCTTCCTCAAAATCGGTTACGGTGGCTATGGTAGCAATTTCCTCAATCAGCGCGGGCTCAAACAGCATTCCGTATGCCGCGGCTATTTCATCTTTAATCATGGTGTATTGTAATGATGGCTTTGTGGTAAAAATACGATTTTCCCGACTAACATATAGCGGCTTGCAAAGGGCATTGCCAAAGTAACATTATGCCAGCCGTACATTTTGTAACTTTTGTTACCTGTGCAGTAAAAAATGCGGGTAAGAATATTTTTTAGCAGGAAAGCAGTATCTTGGTGGTTCCAAAAAACATCCATTCTTATGAAAACGTATTTCCGTAGCCTGATTGCAGGTGTGTGCCTTTTTATGGCGTTTACTGCCACGGCGCAAAAAGAAGTGTACCATTTGCCGTATGGCAAAAACAAGCAGCAGCACATAGACCTGTTTCTTCCGAAAGATATTTCGGCTAAAACCCCTGTATTAATTATGATTCATGGTGGCGCGTGGACACAGGGCGATAATGCCTATACCGATAAGCATGCCCGCGATGTACGTGACCGCGGCATAGTAGTGGCTAATGTTGATTACCGCTACGTAAGCGACTCAGTTCACGCCAATGACCTGCTAGACGATATAGACAGCGCAATAGCCTTGGTGCAAAAGTCAGCTAAAACGTACGGATATAATGCTAAGCAGTTTCACCTTATGGGGATAAGCGCCGGGGCACACCTGTCGTTATTGTATGGCTATACCACAAAACGAAACATAAAAAGCATTACAGCGATGTGCGGGCCTTCTATATTCGATGAAACTACGTTTCTTGCCCCGCTGTACAAACAGGGCAGGATAAAAATACTGGAAGATCTTGCCAACGCTAAATACAACCCTGCTCCGGGTGCCGATATATCGGCCTTTAAAAACGTAAGCCCGTATTTCCATATAAAAAACATACCTACCCAGCTTATTCATGGTGATGCCGATGAGTTAGTTGATGTAAATATTTCACGTATGTTTTATGCAAAATTACAGCAAATGAAGGTGCCGGCTAACCTTATCATTCACCCCGGGAAAGGGCACGATGCCGGCATGAACAGCCCCGATACGGAAAAGGCGAATATCGATGCCATAGCGGGCTGGGCCAGGAAGTGGAATTAGTTTTTGTTTGATACTAATTACACGGATTTTCAGTGCGCCTTTAATTTTTTTAATTCGTGAAACAGGAATAAATCTTTAACGGCTGTTTACCGTTTTTCGGGTTATTAAATTGCGTAACTTTACGGCTTTACTTACTAAAAACTATGTTTGAAACCCGAAAAAGCACCCTGTACGTAGTACTGGCAGGGATATTTATAACCAATGCTGTGGTAGCCGAGCTTATAGGTTCCAAACTTATCTTTGTAGGCCCGGTAGCAGGTTTTGGCCCTTATCTTATGAGCATAGGTGTGGTGCCGTGGCCGGTAGTTTTTGTTACTACCGACCTTATTAACGAATACTTTGGGCGCAAGGGCGTGCAGCGCCTGTCGGTAATTACCGCTGGGCTTATAGCGTACTGTTTTGTGTTGCTGTATTTTGCCATGAAAATTCCCGCTGCCAAGGGCGACGGCTGGGTAACCGACGAACAGTTTAATGCCATATTCGGGCAGAGCCAGCTTATTATACTGGGTAGCATTACCGCCTTTATTGTATCGCAGCTTATAGACGTAACCATGTTTCATTTCTTTAAAAAAATGACCGGCGAACGCATGATATGGCTGCGTAGTACGGGCAGTACGGTAATCTCGCAGCTGTTTGATTCGTTTATTGTACTGGGCATAGCGTTTTACCTGAGCGGAAAACTTACCTTTGAGCAGTACATAGCCAGCGGTATTACTAACTATAGCGTAAAGCTGGTTATAGCCATACTCATGACGCCTTTTATTTACCTGGGTCACTGGCTTATAGAAAAATACATTCACCAACACGACCGTAAAAAACAACTGCAAAATGAGCAATAAAGTACGTTGCGGCTGGTGCGGCATAGATCCGCTTTACCAGGAATACCATGATAACGAGTGGGGCAAGCCCGTGTATGATGATGACAGGCTGTTTGAGTTCCTGCTGCTGGAAACATTTCAGGCGGGGCTTAGCTGGATTACCATACTGCGCCGCCGCGAAAGTTTTGCCAAAGCATTTGATAATTTCGATTACAAGAAAATAGCCCAATACGGGCAGGCCGATATAGACCGCCTTATGGCTGACCCGGGTATTATCCGTAACAGGTTGAAGGTTCTTGCCGCTATAACCAATGCGCAAAATTACATGAAGGTGCAGCAGGAGTTTGGTAGTTTTAGCACGTACTTTTGGGCGTTTACTAATGGCGAGCCCATAGTAAATACCTTTGCCACGCTGAGCGAAGTGCCCGCCACTACGCCCCTTAGCGATACCATAAGCAAAGACCTGAAAAAACGGGGCTTTAAGTTTGTAGGCAGTACCATTATATACGCGCATATGCAGGCCACCGGCATGGTAAACGACCATGTAATGAGTTGCTGGGTGAGGCAGTAACATACTACAACGCACATAAAGACGTTTTGTAAGAAAAACCAACTAACCATGAAGCACCTTTTATTTTTAGCCCTGCTGCTCACGGCAGGCATCGGCTTTAGCCAAAACCTAGAAAAAGACACCATACAGCTTCCGGAAGTACGTATTAGTAATACTCCGCCTGAAAAGGCCAAAGTGGTTAAGACAAAATTTTCCAGCTTATGTGTAAATTCTGATGCGCTTTTTTATGATGAAATGGTAACCCTTGTTACCTCGCTGCCAAAGAACGGATACATCAGTTCGGTAACATTTAGTTTTAACGAAACGCCACGTAATGGGCTGTATGGCTATAAAGATACGGACCTGCTTTTGGTATTTTATGAAGTTGACGCTTCGGGTAAGCCTGGCGCTGCCATAGTAGTTCCTGTTCCGTTTACCCTTAAAGCTGATTTTTCGGGTAAAATGGAAATCTTGGTGCCGTATGGCGATGCGAAAAATCCCGGGAAATTTTTTGCAGGTTTACGAAGGGTAATTCCACGTACAAAAAATACGGGAATAGACTTTGAGGTTGATACCTTATGCGCCAAAGGGAATAAGATTGTGATGTACAAACGCAGAGAGAATGCCAATGGATGGTTAACCGACCCTTACAGCCATCATCCGTTTAAAATGACTATTAAAGAAATAGTACCTCCTTCTAAATAAAATCTATAATTTGGTGTGAGCCATAGGTATTAAAGTACTTACGTTTACTTTACCAGCACCTTAGCTTTGGTTTTTATCTTTTTAAAATCCTCGTCGTTAACGTCGGTTTTCATGTAATATACCGTATTTCCTTCCTTAAAAACCAGTTCCTGTACTTTGTCACGGTCTATGCCGTCGCAGGCGTTAGGTATAAGGAACATATCAATGTACGGCTTCCATTTACTATTTTTATACGTATACACCTGATAGTCATAGGTGCAGCCGTGCAGTGGGGCATTTGCTACTCCCAGCTCGTCGTTACCATCACGGTTAAGGTCGCCTTCGTTTACCAGTAGTACGCCGCAACATACACCGGGCACCGCGGCAATGGTAGGGTCGTTAAAGGTAATGCTGTATTGCGCCGGGTCTTCACTATCGGTTCCCGCGTGTATTAATGTGGCAATAGCAGTTACATTTTTACCGGTAAAATTCCCCGTAACCGATTCTTCCGGGTTTGCCGTGGTACGCTCGGGGGCTACAGTTTCGGTAGTGTCGTTAAGGGCGCGTTCTTCTGCAGGTGGCGCTACCAGGGTGGTATCTACCGTTGTAGAGTCTGCAGTAGGGTTACTTACGGTACTTTCTTTTTTACAGGCAGCTAAAGCCAGGAGGGATACAAGGACGAGTTTTTTCATTTCGGTTTGCTTAAAAAGTAAAGGTACGGATTTAATAAGTGGAGTTTATAGACTTGTAAACGGATTTTAATTTTTAACCTAATACTTGTACTAATTTCAAAACTTTTTAATTGTGGCCCCTTGAAAATACAGGGTAGTCTGTTAAAAATCATTACTCAATCTCTTTGTGTATATTAAAATACGGGGTTATATAAATATTTTTTATAAAATTTACGTCTACACCCTTTCGGATTAGGGGGTATAGTGATTATATTTGCAAAAAAATAATCAATACCGTCATGAAAATAGGGGTACCAAAAGAAATGAAAAACGGAGAAAACCGGGTAGCCCTAACTCCGGGAGGGGTGTACGAACTGGTAAGCCTGGGTCATGAAGTTTTTATACAAGAGTCTGCCGGAGAGGGTAGTGGTTTCCCTGATGAAGATTACAGGGAGGCGGGTGCCATACTGCTCCCCAGGTTAGAGGCGGTATACGCTATGGGCGAACTGATTGTAAAAGTGAAGGAACCCATACCCGTAGAGTATCCGCTTATAAAACGCAACCAGGTAATTTTTACCTACTTCCATTTTGCCAGTAGCGAAAGCCTTACCCGTGCCATGATAGCCAGTAAAGCAATATGTATAGCTTATGAAACTGTAAAGGATGCCGATGGGTCGTTACCGCTGCTTACACCCATGAGTGAGGTGGCAGGCAGGATGGCCATACAGCAGGGCGCCAAGTATTTAGAGAAGCCGGTTAAAGGCCGTGGCGTATTGCTGGGTGGCGTACCGGGTGTGCCTCCGGGGCGTGTGCTTATACTGGGTGCAGGGGTTGTAGGGGTACAGGCAGCTAAAATGGCGGCCGGCCTGGGTGCCCACGTAACCATGCTGGACATTAATATGAAACGCCTGCGCTACATAAACGACGTAATGCCGCCACACGTGGTAACCGAGTTTAGCAGCGTATACAATATAAAGAAACACATAAAAACTCACGACCTTATTATAGGTGCTGTGCTTATACCCGGGGCGCGTGCCCCAAGGCTTATAACCCGCGCCATGCTTAAGGAAATGCGTCCGGGTACGGTTATGGTAGACGTGGCGGTAGACCAAGGTGGCTGTTTTGAAACCACACGCCCCACCACGCACGAGGAGCCTACCTACATCATAAACGACATAGTGCACTACTGCGTTACAAACATGCCGGGCGCGGTACCCTATACCAGCACCCTTGCATTGACTAACGTAACGTTACCATATATTATAAAGTTGGCCAACCTGGGTTGGGAAACCGCTTGCCGCGAATATTCTGATTTGGCCCAGGGCCTTAATATAGTAAAGGGGGAGGTAATGATAGACGAAATCCATAACGCCTTTCAGGGCTCCCTTGTTTAATTGTTGTTTCCTGTTCTGTTTGTTAAAGAGAGCCCCGGTAGTATGTATCCGGGGCTTTTTTGTATCAGGCCAACAGGTTGTGCTTTTAAATTGAGGTTAGGCAAAGATTGTAAATAAACTTTTGGGCAAAGGTAAGCCGAAGAAGAAGGTGGTGTACTGAAGTCTGTTGTTCAGCAAAACCATGTATAGTTGTTAGCAGCAAAAATACCTGTGGAAGAATAATAAACGAAAACACCCCAAAATGCCTGATTTATGTATAAGACAGATCACTTTGGGGTGAAAAAAAATAAAAAAAATAATAGCAAAAGCGGAAGATTGTGTATACCGCTTAACAGTTTATATTATTTAAAGGCGTTTAGCCCGGTAACATCAAGACCTGTTATAAGCAGGTGGATGTCGTGGGTGCCTTCGTAAGTAATTACACTTTCTAAGTTCATCATGTGTCGCATAATGCTGTACTCTCCGGTAATACCCATACCGCCCAGCATTTGCCTTGCCTCGCGTGCTATGTTTATAGCCATGTCTACGTTATTACGCTTAGCCATAGATATTTGCGCGCTTGTTGCACGGCCTTCGTTACGCAGTACGCCCAGCCTCCAGGTAAGTAGCTGTGCTTTGGTGATTTCGGTAATCATTTCGGCTAACTTCTTCTGTTGTAGCTGTGTAGCGCCTATTGGCTTGTCAAACTGTATACGCTCTTTGCTGTAGCGCAGTGCAGTATCATAGCAGTCCATAGCAGCACCAATGGCACCCCATGCAATACCGTAACGCGCTGAGTCTAAGCACCCCAGTGGGCCGCCCAGACCGCTCTTGTTAGGTAGCAGGTTTTCTTTAGGAACTTTAACGTTGTCAAATATCAATTCGCCTGTAGCTGAGGCTCTTAACGACCATTTGTTGTGGGTTTCAGGCGTGCTGAAACCTTCCATGCCGCGCTCTACGATAAGCCCGTGTATACGGCCTTCCTCGTTCTTGGCCCATACTACGGCAATATCGGCAAACGGGGCGTTGCTTATCCACATCTTGGCACCGTTTAGCAGGTAGTGGTCACCTTTATCTTTAAAGTTGGTAATCATACCGGCAGGGTTACTCCCGTAGTCCGGTTCGGTAAGCCCGAAACATCCCATGTATTCACCTGTAGCCAGTTTAGGCAGGTATTTTTTACGCTGCTCTTCGCTACCGTATTTCCATATAGGGTACATAACCAAAGACGACTGTACCGATGCAGTACTACGCACGCCGCTATCGCCGCGCTCAATTTCCTGCATAATAAGGCCGTAGCTAATCTGGTCCAGTCCTGCGCCGCCGTATTCCTCCGGAATGTATGGGCCAAAGGCACCAATTTCGGCCAGGCCGTTTATAATTTGTTTTGGAAACTCAGCCCTTTGGGCATAGTCTTCTATAATAGGCGAAACTTCGCGCTTTACCCACTCGCGGGCAGCATCGCGCACCATTTTGTGCTCATCGGTTAACAGGTCGTCAACCAGGTAGTAATCAGGTGCCTGAAAAAGATCGGGTTTCATTCGTTTGTTTTTTGTTTGAAACAAATGTAGGGAAAGAATTCTAACAATTCAATAATATTTTGTTCGTTATTTCGATTGAAATTGAATTTTTGTGAAATGTTTGAGCTGTTTTCTTATCTATAGTTTTAAAACTACATCTTCAAATAAAAATCCTTTGTAAGTTCAATATACTCGGCAGTATATTGATGGCGGGCGGTTTCAATAACCAGTTCATTTGTAACAATCTTGTGGGTTTCGTGGCGGCTAAAAGCCAGCAGGCTACGTTTTACAGCGCTTTCGGGTGTGCCTTTAACATGGGTAATTTTAAACGGGAACAATCCTTCTTCCTTTGCCAGGGCAACAAAGTTAGCTTCTTCCTTAAAAGGAATGATTACTGCCAGTACGCCATTTTCGCTTAGTATAATCCCTGATGCTTCCAGCAAATCCTGAAACGGTAATGAGGTGGCAAAACGGGCTGCATCGCGCTGTGCATCGCCACTGGTATAATCTTCGGTGTAAAACGGCGGATTGCTTACAATCAGGTCGTATTCCTCCTCCCATTCTTCCATAAAATCGTCAAGGCTGGCGTGGTAGCAAAACAGGCGGTCGCCCCATGGCGATGCCTCAAAGTTCTCCACACACTGTTCGTGGGCGGCAGCATCTATTTCCAGTCCGTCTATCTGTTCGGCACCGCAGCGTTGTGCCAGCATAAGCGATATAAGCCCGGTTCCAGCACCTATGTCCAGTACGTTATACGGGTGGTGTGCTACCGGTGCCCATGCGCCCAGCAGTACGCCATCGGTACCTACCTTCATGGCGGTTTTGTCTTGCTGTACGCTAAATTGCTTAAACTGGAACAATTTGTTATTTTAAATTTTGAATGATGGATTTTAAATTGAAAAACGCAAAGATAATATATGAGAGATGATAGACTTGCGTCGATTTTTCAATCTTTAAATTTTTTAATCTTTAAATGATTAAAGAAAATGAGTCAGCAACTTTAAACCTTAAACCTGAAATTAAAAATTAACCAAGGTAAAGATCTACCAGTCCGCTTGGTGTTTTAAGGAAAAGCGTTTTGTTTTCGCGGTCTACCTTTGCAATAAAGTCATCAATCATAGGTACTAATATTTCTATCTCACCTTTTTTAATTTCAAAAAGTGCCTGAGACGACGTGTCGTTAACACCGGTTACAATGCCTATGTCGCCCAGTCGTTCATCTACGGCTTTAAAGCCTATGATTTCATGAAAATAAAATTTGTTACCCTCCAGCTTAGGCAGCATGGTAAGGGGTAAGTATATTGCGCTGCCCATAATTACATCGGCATCTTCTTCGCTGTCTATATCTTCAAATTTTATACGGAGGAACTCGCCTTTGTGCAGGCGGCTTTGTTCAATAAAAAATGGAACCAGATGTTTGTTTCTTTCAACAAACACTGATTCCATATCTTGAAAATAACCCGGGTCGTCAGTATCCAGCCACGCCAGTACTTCTCCCTTAAAGCTAAATTTTTTGGCGATTTTGCCTAAATAAAAACAGTCTTCTTTACGCATTCGCCGGTAGTAAATTAAGCTTCGGTTTCTTCTGTAGTTTCTTCAGAAGTAGTTTCTTCAGATGATTCTGCTGTAGCAGCTTCGGCAGCAGCCGCAGCGGCAGCAGCTTCTTCAGCTTCTTTTTTAGCAGCAATACGGTCTTCGTTAACTTTCTTTTCAGCAGCAAGAGCCTGAGCTTTTGCATCTGCTTTAGAAGCGCTAAGTCCGTCTTTTTTACCTTGTACTTTAGTAGCTTTTTCTTCTAGCCACTTAGCAAACTTCTCTTCAGCCTGTTCTGCAGTTAGTGCACCTTTGCGCACGCCGCCTTCAAGGTGGTGTTTAAGAAGTGCTCCTTTGTAAGAAAGGATAGCCCTTGCAGTGTCCGATTGCTGATCACAGTTATATATGCACTTAACCCCGCGGTCCACGTTACGGTATATAGTTGCAGGGTTAGTGTTAGGATTGTACGTTCCTATTTTTTCTAGGAATTTACCATCACGTTTAGAACGGCTGTCTGCCGCTACTACCCAGTAAAAAGGTTTACCTTTTTTACCGTGGCGTTGTAATCTGATTCTTACAGGCATCTTTAATTAGATTTAGTGGGGTACCCGACCCCGTTAATTTTAGCGTGCAAATATAACAAAGAAAACTTTTGAAATGATGTAATTGCTGAATTTTATGATTTTTGCACGGTACTAATTTCAAAATTTAAAATTTTATTGTGATTTATATGTTTTTGATTAGGATATATTCTATAAAAAGCTATTTTTGTCGTTGGAAAAATTGAATTACCCCTTCTAAGAATATAATGATGAAAAAAATTTTGTCGCTTTTTGTTTTGGCTGCCGCCTTCAGCTCATGTCAGGATGACGTAAGTTTTAATTCTCCTGCCGTGCAGGGTTATAAAGACAGGGAAGTATGGCAGGCAGAAAGTTATACGGCTACTGTGGGTTCTAATAATGCCCTTACTGTTGTGGCTACCCGCGGGTACGAAACACTTACATTAAGGACAACAAACTCTACAGCCGGAGACTATACTTTAGGAGGCGACGCTTCTAACACCGCTACGTTTTTGTTTAACGCAGACGGCGTTGTTCAGGAATATACCACTACAGATGCAGACGCCAGCGGAAGGGTATCTGTAAGTGCAGACCCTAAAGAAACAGATCTTAGCAAAGGGTATATTACAGGTACGTTCAGGTTCCAGGCGCTGGATGCCAGCGGAAACGAACTGTCTTTTACCAGCGGTCATTTTTATAAGCTGCCGGTAACGCGCGTACCTTAGTAACACAGTATATGTATGTATTTTTATAAGTAATGCCCCTGCTGTAATGGTGGGGGCATTTTTTTTAATCCGCAGCTTATTAAAAATTTATTAAATAAAATTTAATTTGTTGTTTGTAAAATAATTAACTTTATATTTGATATAGCCTGATTTTTGATTT
>JAAXJD010000041.1:10491-10792 GCA_012270005.1 Flavobacterium sp.
ATTTTCAAAAAACGATTGCCGAGTACAAACATTTTTTATACCGTTTTTTTTTAATTCTTTTTTTACATGAACATTTTTGTTGCAAGCCTTCCGTTTACCCTTGGCGAGGCAGATTTAAGGGAGTCTTTTGAGGCATACGGCCTGGTAGATTCTGTAAAAATTATCATGGACAGGACCACCGGCCGCAGTAAGGGTTTTGGCTTTGTGGAAATGCCAAACGAGGAAGACGCCCGCAGGGCTATCGAGGGGCTAAACGGCGCCAGTCTGGAAGGCCGCGCTATTGTGGTTAATGAAACTGACG
>JAAXJD010000037.1:0-14141 GCA_012270005.1 Flavobacterium sp.
CTTCAATGGAGCGGCGGAAAGATAGTGTTTCGTTGAAAGTCATGCGTAAAAGAAAAGTTGAATAAGATCAAAAGGTAATTATTAACAATGGAATAGTAATAACAAGAAAATACGACTCTTAAACTTTCAAATACAAATTTTATATTTTATGTAAACTTCTAATATATTGATCAACACTAGATAAAAATTTATGTCATAGAATATAAAACTCATCTTCCAAACATCTTCAGTTCTTCCCGCATTAAAATTATTTGTATGAACACCTTCGGCAATTTTATATCCTATGAATGAATCTGCGATAAGTGTTATAAAAAGTAGAGTAATTATCGCAGTAAATTTCTTTTTTTTGTTTTCATGTGCAAGTTTTTTGTTTTTTTCTAAAGAATCATGTATTAAGAAGCCTAGTCCAAGAAATATTACTGGAAACAAAATAATTAGAGCTATTACTCCTCCGCCTTTATTCGATGCATGAGCAAATACATTTGGATATATAAAACCTAAACATCCAGGTTTAATTCCATAAAAAGCTGAATAGCCCGAAGAAGAATAGAATACGAAAAGATAAAGAGTTAAAAGTAAAGTGATAAATGCACCAATTACAAATGGAATCGTATCTCCTGTTTCTCCATCGCCGTTACGAATTTCAATTTTTTCGAGTTCAAGTTCTTCAATGTCTTTTTCTCGATGTTCTTTGTTTATTCTCTGAGCATTTATTTCGGCAATAATGTCTTGTTTTTTTGCCCTTTCCTGTTGTATTTCGGCTTTTAGTTTTGATATTCTGTCTTTAACTCCTTGCTCGTCAAGTTTTTGTTCTGTTAGAAACTTGTCATATACGATTTCTAAATATCCTTCGATCGCCTCTGGGCTAGACTGAGATTTTTGTGCTGAGCGAAATCCTAATAAAGTATATGTTATTTCCTCGTTATCAAAATTATCAGATTTGTTTAGTTGATTCTGGTTTTGCATCGGTTGAAAATATTTTGTTGGGTGAACATTATAAAGTTGTAAAGATAGTTATTTTTTAACACAAAAAATTACCCCATCTTCACACTAATATGAAAAATAGCATCGCCCTCGTATACAATAGGTGAGTCGTTGCTATTGATGATGTAGCCGCTGTGTGGGGCGCGTACCTTTTTTTCGTATTTACCAAACGGATCAGTAATGCAGGCAATCACCTCGCCTTTGGTTACAAACTGCCCCGCCTTGGTAGGGTTTTGAAACAAGCCCGACTCCCGTGCACGCATCCATGCCGAGGTTTCTATGCATATCGTGGGGCGTTCGGCCAGGCGCAGGTTTGTTTACTGGTTTATCATGCCCTGGTGGTGCAGTACGCGCTTGGCACCCCTTACGACCTCATGGGTACCCTCGGAGTTAATGTCAAGCGACTTACCGCCTTCAAACAACAGCATTTTTACCCCCAGCTTGCTGCATGCGCTCCTAAACGACCCCGGTATGTTTTTGCTGTACAGCGTAAACGGGGCGTTAAACACCTCGCTAAGCGCTTTAAGGTTAGCATCGTTTGGTACAATGCGTATCTGTGGCGCGTTAAAACGGCTGGCACCCCCGGCGTGGAAATCTATGGCGTAGTCTACATGCGGCACAATTTCCTTTAGTAAAAAGTACGCAAACCGGCTGGCAAGCGAACCCTTTTTGCTCCCCGGGAACACCCGGTTAAGGTCGCGCCCATCTGGGAACTCCCTTGATTGGTTTACAAAGCCAAAAATATTTACCACCGGTATGCATATAATAGTACCCGCCCTAGGCTTGTTGATGTTGCGGGCTATCATTTGGCGCACAATTTCGGTACCGTTTATTTCATCGCCGTGCAGGCCTGCGGTAAACAATACCGTGGGGCCGTCTACCTTGGCACGTTCTATAATTACGGGCACTTTTAGCTTGGTCATGGTATGCAGGCGGGCTATTTCCATGTTTAAGGTTTTGCCCTGTCCCGGCAGTATGGTTTCTCCCAGTATGGTAAGTTCTTTTGCGCTCATAGGCTTTATGTTGTGTAAAGTGTGGTATTACCGTAAGCAAGTGATTGCCGGTTTACCACAGGTCTTTTGGCTGTTGCCGCGCTAAATTTAACAATTTGTAACCATATGGCGGTTAGTTTGCGGTGTATTGTTTGCGGCTGTGGACTATGACTTCGACTCTCCTTCTGTGTACTTGTCACATTCCGAAGGAATGCTTTGCGGGCTTTAGTGAGCAAAAATGAGATGGCCGCGCTCCGTTCCTCCGCTCGCCATGACGGGGAAGTTTGTGGTTCATGGTTTGTGGTTCATGGTTTATGGTTCGTTGTTGCTTACTCTTGCCTGTAAACTGAGACTGCGACTGACCAATCTGTATACTTTGCTGACTTTGGGTAATAACTTCTCTGTGAAACTCTGAGCTCCCTCCGTGGATCTCTGTGGTCCTAACACAAGAGTAAGCCCTGAAAACTGCGACTTTAACCCACCGCCACTAAAAACTTTGCTAACTTTGTATTATGCAAACGCCTTTAGAATTACAGATACAAACCCTGCCGGACAGCCCGGGGGTATACCAATATTTTGATAAAGACGACAAGCTGCTGTACGTGGGTAAGGCAAAGAACCTTAAAAAGAGGGTAATGTCTTATTTTAACAAAGTGCACGACAGCGGGCGTATCCGTGTAATGGTGCGAAAAATTGTTGCCGTAAAGCATATTGTTGTCCCTACCGAAAGCGAGGCCCTGCTGCTGGAAAACAACCTGATAAAAAAACTGCAGCCCCGCTATAACGTACTGCTTAAAGATGATAAAACCTACCCGTGGATTTGCATAAAACGCGAAGCGTTTTCACGTATATTCCCTACCCGTAATGTGGTTAAAGATGGGTCGGAATACTTTGGTCCCTACACCAGCTTTAAAACCGTGGGTACGCTGCTGGACCTGATTAAAGAGCTATATCCGCTGCGGACGTGTAATTACGACCTTACCCCTACAAACATTCGTGCGGGTAAGTTTAAGGTGTGCCTGGAGTATCATATAGGCAACTGTAAAGGCCCTTGCGAAGGCCATGAACCGCTACAGGTGTACCAAAACCATGTAGATGCCATACGCGAAATACTAAAGGGTAACTTTAAGGAAAGCCTTCGTGATTTTAAAAAGCTTATGATGGACCTGGCGGCTGAAATGCGTTTTGAGGAAGCTGAGGTTATCCGCCAAAAAATAGAAACACTGGAAAACTACCAGGCGCGCAGTACGGTGTTTAACCCCAAGATTAATAACCTGGACTGCTTTAGCATTGTAAGCGATGAAAGTATGGCGTACATTAATTTTATACAGGTATCACACGGGGCTATTATCCGCAGCCATACCATGGAAATAAAGAAAAAGCTAGACGAGCCCGATGCCGAACTGCTGGAAATAGCCGTAGTAGAAATGCGCGAACGCTTTAGCCTTAATACCCGCGAAGTTTTAGTGCCGTATGAAATAGAACTGGGCGAAAACGTAAAGGTTACCGTGCCGAAGTTGGGCGACAAAAAGCTGATTATGGATCTTAGTGAGCGCAACGCGCGTTTTTACCGTATGGACCAGATGAAGCAAATGAAGATTGTAGACCCCGATAGGCATACTACCCGCATTATGGCGCAAATGAAAAAAGACCTGCGCCTGCCCGTAGAACCCCGCCATATAGAATGTTTTGATAATAGTAATATTCAGGGTACAAATCCCGTTAGTGCGTGTGTGGTGTTTAAAGATGGTAAGCCCAGTAAAAAAGACTACCGCCATTTTAATATAAAAACCGTAGAGGGGCCAAACGATTTTGCGAGTATGGAAGAAGTGGTGTACCGCCGCTACAAACGCCTGCTCGACGAAAACCAGCCGCTGCCGCAACTGATTATTATAGACGGTGGTAAAGGCCAGTTGGGTTCGGCATTAAAAAGCCTGGACGACCTCGGCCTTCGTGGGAAAATCAGTATCTTAGGCATCGCAAAACGCCTCGAGGAATTATTTTATCCCGGCGACCCCGTGCCGCTGTATTTAGACAAAAAAAGCGAAACGCTTAAAATCATACAGCAGCTGCGAAATGAAGCGCACCGTTTCGGGATTACACACCACCGCGATAAGCGCAGTAAGAGCGCCCTGCAAACCAGTGTGGAAAGCATACCGGGCATAGGCGAAAAAACCATGGTAACGCTTATAAAACACTTTAAATCGGTTAAGCGAATGGCGGCCGCACCCGAAGAGGAAATAGCCAAAGTGGTGGGCCCGGCTAAAGCCAAAAAAATTACTGAATATTATAAGGATAAAGCGAAATAGTAAAGGCCTGAGGCGTATGGATTACAATTCAGACACGCGAGGAACCCCGGCGGGGTGACATATTTGTAGTATTTGAATACGCAAGAGAGGGCAGAGCTCCGGAGGAGCGGCATATTTTCGCCATTACGCGCCGTTCCTCCGGAACTCCCGGATATACACGTGTCATTTTCTATAGATATGGTGCTCCCCCCGGAGCACAAAGCATACAGCAAAATAGCCCGGGCAGATACGCTCCTGCAAGGTCTTTGAGACCTTGTAGGTGTTAAAATAATAAACAGAAAAATAAAGCGGAAATCCAGGCTGGCGGTTATAAACCTACAAGGTTCCGGAAACCTTGCAGGTTGCATTAAACTTGAAACCTTAAACCTGAAACAAACCTAATACATGAAAAAACTCCTCCTTCTGTTGCTGTGTTTTTCACTCACACTATCGGCACAGGAGAAAAAAACGAAGCCTAAAATAGGTGTGGTACTAAGTGGCGGCGGGGCTAAAGGCCTTGCCCACATAGGCGTACTTAAGGTTTTAGAGGAGGCAGGGGTAGAGGTGTCTTACATAGGCGGTACCAGTATGGGCGCCATTGTAGGCGGCTTATATGCCGCCGGTTATTCGGCTAAAGAGCTGGATTCTATATTCAGGTCCATAGATGCCGATGCCTTGCTTAAAGACTACACCCCGCGTAAAAACAAGAACTTTTTTGAAAAGCGGAATGACGAACTCTATGCGCTGCAGCTCCCGTTCCAGGGATTTCGCATAGGGGTGCCCACAGCCATTTCTAAAGGGCTTTACAACTACACTACTATTAACCGGCTTACCAACCACGTGCGCTACATACGTGATTTTAATAAGCTGCCCATTCCGTTTGTGTGCATAGCTACCGATGTGGAAACCGGCCGCGAGGTGGTGCTTAATCAGGGTATACTGGCCGATGCCGTTTTGGCCAGTGGCGCGTTTCCATCGTTATACAACCCGGTAGAAATAGACGGGCGCATGCTTATAGATGGTGGTGTTACTAATAATTACCCCATAGAGGAAGTAAAGAAAATGGGTGCCGATATAATCATAGGCGTAGATGTACAGGATCCGCTAAAAACGCGCGACCAGATTAAAGGTGCCACCGGTATACTGGTACAGATAAACAATTACCAGATGATAGAGAAAATGGAGGAGAAGCGTAAGGCAACCGACATTTACATCAAGCCTGACATATCTGGGTTTTCGGTGGTTTCGTTTGAAGATGGGGAACAGATTATAAAACAGGGGGAGGAAGCGGCGCGTAAAATACTTACCACCTTAGAACTATTAGGCAATGGTAAGCCGGTAGTAAAGGAACGCATGAAGGTGCAGGATACCATGTACATAGAACAAATACGCATAAACGGACTCGATAAGTACACGCGTTCTTACGTGGTGGGTAAGCTGAACTTTAAACCCGGCAGCACCATAACCTATGAGGATTTAAATACCGGGCTTAGTACGCTAAATGCCACCCAAAACTACACCGCCATAGGGTATTGTTTTGACCAGGGCGAAAAAAAGGGTGAAATACTAAAATTGTCACTTCGTGAAAATCCCATAAGCCGTTATATAAAGTTTGGGCTTCATTATGATGCGCTGTACAAAAGCGCCATTCTTATCAACTTTACGCAAAAGAACATTGTACGCCATAACGACGTGGTGTCGCTAGACGTTATTTTGGGCGATAACACCCGTTATAACCTGGATTATTATATAGATAACGGCTACCATATTAGTTACGGTTTCCATTCCAGCTACTCGGGTTTTAACCGTAACATATCGGCAGACTACACTACGGTGTCGTTGCTGGAATTGCTTAATGTAGAGAGCATGAACGTGGATTACCGTGATTTTACCAACCAGTTGTACTTCCAGACCGTATTTGCCGAGCGTTTTCTTATAGGTGCAGGGGTAGAGCACAAGCATATAAAAATAGAATCGACCACCATACCGGGTATAAATCCTAAGCTTGAAAATAGTACCTATGGAGACGCGTATGGCTATGTTAAATTTGATTCGCTCGATGATAAGTTTTTCCCATCTCAGGGGTATTATTTTTCGGGCGAAGCAAAGGCATTCCTTTTCTCGTCTGACTATACCGGCGAATTCAGCCGTTTTACGCTGATTAAAGGCGAACTGGGTACCGCTAAAACCCTGTTTAACCACTGTACGCTGCAACTACAAAGTGAAACCGGCATGAGCTTTGGGCACAACCAGGTACCTACGTTTAACTTTGTATTGGGTGGGTATGGTTATTATCCTACCAATAGTTTCAGGCATTTTTACGGGTACGATTTCCTGAGCCTTTCGGGTAATAGCTATATAAAAGGCAGCATTACTGCCGACTATGAGTTTTACCGCAAGCACCACCTTAATTTTTCCGCTAATTATGCTAACATAGGCGATAACCTGTACGAAGAGGGTAAAATGTTTTCACTGCCCACCTATTCGGGCTATGCGGTAGGCTATGGGCTAAAAACCATTATAGGCCCTGTAGAGGTAAAACACTCCTGGAGCCCCGAAACACACAACCACTTTACCTGGGTTAGTGTAGGGTTTTGGTTTTAGTTTTAGTTACTCCGTTTTACCTGACGCATAAAATAGGCCACCCATCTTTTACCCTTAAATGTTGTTCCAGAATAGACCTAAAAAGAGGGCTATCAATGTATCCGTCAACCGTGTTCAGGTTCAGGTATTCAAACTTCCACTCGTAGCCTTTAAGGATTTCTATTTGAAAAAGGGCCATGCATCCCGTTCCCTGAGTCCCTGCAAAGTGCTCGTTAAACCGTTGTTTGAGGTTTTTGTTATGTCCGTTGTAAATGCAGTATAGTTGATCTTTAACTTGTTTCTTAATAATGTTGTCAGGTATATTGTAAGAATCCAACACTCTTTTCTCAATATTATAATGCATTTTATCCATGCGGGCTCCTGTTGTTTTCAGTACTTCAATAGGGCAATTGGTAGAAATTTTATATAATCCCGGTTGCGTTGGTATTTTCTTCTTAACGGTATGAAAATTCTCAGGTGTTACGGTATGAGGAATAAAATCATGGTCTAAAATTCTGCTTATTTCGGAGTTACTTTCCATAGTCGATTAGTTTATAAAACTGCAATTTACAGAAATTATAGCATAAAAAAACGCCCCCACATTGTGGAGGCGTTCTTGGTATGTTTCTTATTATAAAACTATTCAGTTTTGATAAGTTTTACTTCAACCCTACGGTTAAGTGCTTTACCTTTTGCAGTTTTGTTAGATGCAATTGGCTTAGTTTCACCATAACCTTTAGAAGTTAGCCTGTCAGCAGCAATACCGTTCTCTACAAGGAAGTTCCTTACAGCAGCAGCCCTGTTTTCAGATAGTGTTTGGTTAAGAGCGTTGCTACCATCGCTGTCTGAGTGGCCTTCAATGCTAAACTGAGCCTGAGGGTATTCTTTAAAGATAGCCAGCATAGAAGCAAGTACCGGCATAGTTTCTTCTTTAAATGAAGCTTTACCACTGTTAAACAGGATAGTTTTACCGTACTCGTTTAGTTTTTTCATAACTTCTTCAGTTACTTCAGGACAACCACGGTTAGCTGCAGTACCTTTTACATTAGGGCAAAGATCATCTTTGTCTAGTACACCGTCGCCGTCAGTATCTGGCCAACGGCAAACTGCGATTTCTTTCCGACCTGCTACATCCGGACACATCTCGTCGTTATCGGCAATACCGTCGTTATCTTTATCAGGACAGCCCATTAGTGATTTAGGACCAGCTACATCCGGACATGCATCATCTTTATCTGCAATACCGTCGCCGTCTGTATCAGGACATCCGTTAAACTCTTTAAGACCAGCTACATCCGGGCAAGAGTCGTTTTTGTCTATTATACCGTCGCCATCTGTATCAGGGCAACCGTTAAATTGCTTAGGACCAGCTACATCCGGACACTCGTCATACTTGTCATAGATACCGTCTTTGTCTGTATCTTTACCACCAAATTTGAAGGTAAGACCCGCAAAGTGCTGAATGTGGCGTTGTACGTTAGCTTCAGTTTGGTCTTCGAACGTGTGCTTGTACGTAGATTGTACTGTAAGGCCTACGTTATCGCTAAACCAGAAGTTTACACCTAAACCACCGTTTACTGTTCCGTTACCCATTTGGTCTATCCATGTGTAACCACCACCAATGTGTACGTACGGGTTAAACCAGCTTTTTTCAAGGATACCATACTTAATAATACCATCTACAGCATAGTAAGTAAGGTCGCCAGGGTTAGAGATAGTGTAGTTAAGAGTACCCGGCTCACGGCTTACCCACTTGTCTATTTTGTTTACCGATCCGGTAACACCAAATGAGAAACCACTACCTACGTAGCGCGATACGTTAATGTAAGATACTGAAGGAAGAATGTTCCAGGTATCTTTAGTTTTAAAGTAGTGTGTAAACTGATCTTCAAATTTTGAAGAAGCACCAAATCTGTTGCTTACAGCATTAACACCAAAAGACACTGCCCATGGGTTATCCTCGTTCTGCGCCTGGGCAGTGAAGCCCGCAGCAAGCAACGCAGCAACGAAAAGTTTGTTTAGATGTTTCATACTTTTTTGTTTTAATTACATATAGGTTATATACTACAAAATTACTCGGTTGTACCGTAATGGCAAAACGAATTAACAGAATATATCCTACAAAGCTGCTTAAAATATAGTTAAATCACACCCAAAGATTTCCCAACCTCTGTAAATGAGGCTATCGCTTTGTCTAAATGTGCCTGTGTATGGGCTGCAGAAAGCTGTACTCTTATACGTGCTTTTTCTTTCGGAACCACCGGGAAGAAGAATCCTATTACATAAATTCCTTTCTTTAAAAGTTCGTCGGCCATGGTTTGGCTTAGCTTGGCATCGTAAAGCATTACAGGTACTATGGCACTGTCTCCATCTATAATGTCAAACCCGGCTTTTTTCATGCCGTCTTTAAAGTAGTTGGTATTCCACTCCAGCTTATCGCGTAATGAGGTGTCTTTTTCAAGCAGTTCAAACACCTTAATGGATGCACCCACTATAGATGGGGCAAGCGAATTACTAAACAAGTACGGACGCGAACGCTGCCTCAGTATTTCTATGATTTCTTTTTTGCCGGTTGTATAACCGCCCATAGCACCACCAAGGGCTTTACCCAAAGTTCCGGTTATAATGTCTACACGGCCCATAACGCCTTTTGCCTCAAGGGTACCTTTACCGGTAGCGCCTATAAAGCCGGCAGCGTGGCACTCGTCTACCATTACCATGGCATCGTACTTATCGGCAAGGTCGCATATTTTATCCAACGGGGCTACAAGGCCGTCCATACTGAAAACACCATCGGTAACAATCAGCTTAAAGTGGTGGCCTGATTCGGTAGCTTTTATAAGCTGGGCTTCCAGGTCGGCCATGTTGTTATTTTCATAGCGGTAACGCGCTGCTTTGCACAGGCGCACCCCATCTATAATACTGGCGTGGTTAAGGCTGTCGCTTATTATACAGTCTTCTTCGCCCAGTAGGGGTTCAAACACACCACCGTTAGCATCAAAAGCGGCTGCGTATAATATAGTGTCTTCTGTACCGTAAAAGTTGGCTACGGTTTCCTCCAGCTTTTTGTGGATGTCTTGCGTACCGCAAATAAAACGTACCGATGACATACCAAAACCGTGTGTATCCAGCGCGTCTTTTGCTGCCTGAACCACTTCCGGGTGCGATGAAAGCCCCAGGTAGTTATTAGCGCAAAAGTTAAGCACCGTTTCGCCTGTGGTTAATGTTATTTCTGCACCCTGTGGCGAAGCAATGATGCGTTCTTTTTTATACAGCCCGTTTTCTTTAATTGATTCCAGCTCGGCAGCCAGGTGTTCTTTGATTTTTGAATACATAGTTTGGGTTTGTTGTTTATAGTTTATTGTTTGTTGTTCGGCAAAGTTACAGAAACGATTTCATTTCGGTTAAATTGGTTTTTTTGTACGACTTTGTTTTTTGTTTTCGTAGTCAAAAAGCAACTTATTTAGTTGTTCAGTTTTTTTTATATCAAACAGATTAGATTGTACCGCTAAGTCAGCAGCATTCTTTAGATCGTAAAACTGATTATCAGTGGTAATCTTCCCCCTGGCTATTATTTTATCAACACGTGTAAAGTAAGCTTCAAAAACATTTACATCATATCCTGTCTCCTCTTGTAAAAAATCATTAAAACCAAAATCAAGTTGTTCAATAAATACTTCAGATAAATCTTTAAACCATTGTTTTAGTTTTGAAAGCCTTGATTTGGTAAAATGCTCTTCAGTTTGTGCCTTCAGCTGATCTAGATACTCACCTTTAATGAAACCGGTTTTTTCATGGTAATCTAGCGTGGCAAGCACGAGCTTTTTATAATAAACAAGTTCTGTTTCTTTATTTATAGCATCCATCAATATTAAACATTAACAATTTCCATTGTTTCTCCTATATAAACAATCGTTTGTTTCTCCACAGTATACCCCATTTGCCTAAGGGCAAAGGCATAGCCGCCAAGCTGCCGTGCGTATTCATCTTTATGTGCGCCGGTTTTATAATCGAGCAGGTAGGCTGAGGTACCGTTAATCGCCACACGGTCAGGTTTCAGGTTGGGTATGCCCGGGCCTATAATATTGTGTTCGTTAAAAACCGTGTTACCTTCCGCAAAGAAAATTTCCAGCTCCGGGTGTGTTACTACCACGGTTACAATCTGCTCCATGTCCGTGCGCTGACGGGTGGTAATAAGTCCGTTTTCTATGGCCTTTGTTAAGGCAAGGTCGATGTCGTTGTTGGTTTTTACAAATGAAAGTACCTCGTGGGTAAGATTACCAAACTCAATAGCCTTTTGCTGCGTGCTGCCCCACATAAGCGATTCGCGCTGCGCGATTTTTACCATACGCGGGTTAAAGCGCTGGCGCACTACCTGTATTTTGGGTTGTTCGGCCGTATGCAGTTCGGGTGCCGAAAGCCGCTGCGGGTTGCCAAAGGCATATTCTGTAACCTCCCGGTTAAAGTTGGCATATTTATCAAGGTATTCTATAAAGAAGGTCGACATATTATTTTCGGGCAGGGCACCGCTCTTGCTAAAATTAAAACCGCTTATTATATAAAGCTGCTCTTCGGCACGGGTAAGGGCTACGTACAATATGTTGATGTTATCCAGCATTTCTTCTTGCGCCTTTATATTGTAGAGTTCGGCGGCTTTTTCACCATATTCGGTAACGGCGCGGCTGCTGTCTATCAGGGCTTTTTCAAATTCAAATGTGTCGTCGTCCAGTTCCAGCCACAGCTTATCACGGCGGGCGCGGCTGTAGTCTTCTTCGGCAAACGGAAATATAACCACAGGAAACTCCAGACCCTTACTCTTATGTATGGTCATAATGCGTACGGCATCGTTACCTTCCGGCGATGGTATGCTGAATTTAGAACCGTTTTTGTCCCAATATTCCAGGAAGTCGGCTATGCCGCTTTGCGTACGTATGTCGCGCTCTAAAACCAAATCCAGGAAGTACTGCACGTAGCTTTGGTTGGCTTTCTCTTTTATAAACGCGTCAATAATACTCTCTACCGCTTCGTAAAGCGATTTTTTTCGGCAATCCCTAAACGATATGTGTATGCCATACTGCGCCAGCCAGTCTTGCAATGCCTGTTCTGTAGGCTGATCCATACCCTGTGCTATAAAATCGTGGGTGGCAAGGGTGGTTTGCGTGCGGCTTGCAAAATAGAGGGAGTGCGCCTTGGCCTCCTTATTCTCGTTACTTTTAAGGTAGCGCAGCAGGTTTAGGATAAGCTTAACCTCAGTCGCGTTTTCTATCAGCAGCGTTTCGCTGGACAGTATGGGTATGTTATTTTCGGTAAGATAGTTAGCCAGTAGTATACCCGGCTGTCTTTTTCGCGTAAGCAAAACAATATCCTTGTACTGAAAACCCTGCGCACGGGCTTTTTCTATGGTAGCCAGCGTAGCCTGCAGGTATAAATCGTCTTTAGTGATTTCTTCCTCCTCGTTTTCTTCCCCTTTGGGGGTAGGGGGGCTTATAAACGAAATATTTACATAACCACCGGCCTTGCTGTTTACCGCTTGAGGGCTGGCAGCATACAAATCGCGGTACTCCTCATTAGTAAACCTGTCTGACAAAAAGGTAAAGAACCCGTTGTTAAAGTTAATCACCTCGCTGTAACTCCTAAAGTTGGTACCCAGGGTTACAGTTTGCTTATCGGGGTTAGAAAACGGGTTAAAGGTTTCCTTGCCCAGCTCTATAAATTGTTCGGCACGGCCACCACGCCAGCGGTAAATACTCTGTTTCGGGTCGCCCACTATCATAAGCGAGCCGCGCCCGGCATGGGCATCTTCACCCGCCAGGGCATTGTCTATAAGCGGAATAAGGTTGTGCCACTGCATGTGGCTGGTATCCTGAAACTCGTCTATAAAAAAGTGGCGGTACCGTTCGCCCAGGCGCTCGTATATAAACGGTGCGGGCTGGTTTTGTATTTCTTTGTTTATAATGGCGTTAAATTCAGAAATCGAAAGTATGTTCTGCTCCTCCTGTATACGCTTCAACTCCTGGCCTATGGTATTTAGCAGGGATAGGGGCGTAATGTTTTTAAGGAAGGCTTCGTAAAAGTTCTTCTTTTCGTAATTCTTATAAATGGCCTTTAGTCGGCTTATAAGGTCGGGCAGCAGGTGCTCTATTATGGCGCGGTCTTTAGCAGTTTTGTTAATTTTTACATCTTCAATTTCGTGATAGCGTTTGTGGCTGGGTTTTAGTTCGCTATCGCGGATATATGAAATATGTTTTGGGAAATATTGCCCAGAAAACGACTTTAAATCTACCCCGTTATTTTCCAATATGGCAAACATTTCATTGGCCTGCGCTACGCATTCGGCCTCCAACTGGGTGGCAGTTTGCCGAAGCTTGTCTTTAATCACAAGGAAGTCAGCAATAGATTTGCTTTCAAACTGCTCCAGTTCGGCACGGTTGTTTTCGTCTACCAGCAGCCGCCCGGTTTAGAACAGCTCGTGGGTTACATCCCAACTCTTATCATTATAGGTTTTATCTATTGAAAAGTCTACCAGCAGCGAGGTCATCGTTGCGTCGTCGCCCGCTTTGGCTATTACGGCATCTACCGCTTCCTGCAGCAGCAGGTCGGTTTCCAGCGATACTTCAAAGGTAACGGGCAGGTTAAGGTCGTGCGCAAAGGCGCGGATAACCTTGTGGGTAAACTTGTCTATGGTACTAATATCAAACGCCGCATAGTTGTGAATGATGTTTTTAATAATCGCGCGGCTCTTGTCCTTAATGGTAGCCAATGAAAGCCCGGTTTCCACATTTAATACCTGCATGAGCATCTCGGCACGCGGTCCCGGGTCATCCTTTGCAAAATCGGACAGGTTAAGGATAATACGGGTTTTCATCTCGGCAACAGCCTTGTTTGTAAAGGTAATAGCCAGGATGCGGCGGTAGGCATCATCGGTAGGGGAAGTAAGCAGTATGCGCAGGTATTCTTTAACCAGTGTATAGGTTTTACCCGACCCTGCCGAGGCGTTGTATATAGAAAAAGCGGTTTTTGGCATAGGGTAAAGGTACTAATTTATGATTTCAGTTTGCAGGCGCAGTTACAGTTTTCAGTCGCAGTTTTCAGGCTCTGTCATGGCGAGCGGAGGCACGGAGCGCGGCCATCTTTCTTAACCTGTAATGTAAGGAGCGTGTTATTTTAAGCCCAACCCTCCCTGTGGGCATCCCTTCGGAGGAGGGGTGGACGAACAACGGGGTGAGAAATTTATATTTCAGTATACCACTCAGTTACTAGAATTAGACGGGGTGGCATTGCGCATATTGTAGCT
>JAAXJD010000037.1:14151-15836 GCA_012270005.1 Flavobacterium sp.
ATTGTACCTCAAAGCGACAGCGCAACATTGTTTGCCAAAAACTTGTAAAACAACAAACCCCCGGCCTTTCAACCGGGGGTTCACTATTTTATATAAAAACGTATTATGGCAGGTTAAATACTGATACCGTTTGTTCCTTGTAGGATTGATAGCTTGGTTGGCTGCTATCGGCTTTGTCTGAGCAAATAACAATTTGCGTATCGGTAATAAACGATACACCCTCCACATTTCCGTACAGTTGTAAGGTTCCTGCACCTATTACACCACTTGAACTACCCAGCGGGAACGTATATGCTGTACCGCCTGTTATGCTCCATGATGTGCTGCTTAGTTGCCCTATCCACAGCTGTCCGTCTTCCTGTGCGGTTATGGCCACTTTCCCGGTAGATGATATGGCAAGGTCTGAATAATCTGTAAACGTTACCGATGATGGCAGGGTGATTTCGGTAACCAGGTTCCAGCTTGAGCTGCCTTTTAGCAGTACCGCTATTTTCCCGGTACCCTCTACAAGCCCCAGAAAGTAGTTATTGCCACCGCGCGATACCCATGCCAGGCCTTCAAACGCTTTATTGTTGTTGGATGACGAAAAGTTATAGTCGGCCCAGTCCCGGCTTTGGTAGTTCATAGAAGCGTCGAGCCTGCTGATGCGTGGCTGGTATACGCTGCCGTTTGCTACCGATTCTTCTACTACATAAAAGTGCGGCGTGCCGTTTGCCTCGTACGTTATGCCTTCGTAATTAGAGCTCCCCGAACCAGGCGCGCCCGTGCTCAGCAATGAGTTGTTAGAGCTATTTATAGGTAGGCTGCTTTTTATTTTTGCTATTTTCTGCGTGTTGTCGCAGGCTACGTAAAAGTAGCCGCCAAGGTACTGCACCCCGCTGGCCTCAAATACATCTGAACTATTATAGCCCGGAAGCAGTTTGTATATTTTGGCCTCGGCTACCGGTGCTCCCAGTACGGTGGCACCCGCTATTTTACCTGTTGCGGTAGTGTGTTTTTGTGCAGTGGTGGTTTGGGTAAGGTCGTTGTTACTGCACGATGCAAGAACGGCTGCCATAAGGGCAAATGTGGCAAATGGTAATTTGTTTTTCATATTTGTTTTAAGGTAATGGTGTGAAAAACAAATGTATTAGTATTAGGTACCGGGCAGGTTACCAAAGTTTTACGGCATTATTAAAAAAAGCAGGTATCGCAAATATGGATTTGTTAACCGGGGTGCTAAATATTTACAAATTGTTATTTTATGTAACCCCGAAAATCCCTAAATTTGATTTAAAATTTAATACTAATCTTTTAAACCAAGATAATCATGGCTTTTGAATTACCAAAATTACCGTACGCATACGATGCACTGGAGCCGCATATTGATGCCCGCACCATGGAAATCCACCATACAAAGCACCATAACGCGTACACTACTAACCTTAATAACGCCATTGCAGGTACAGACCTGGAAGGTAAAACCATAGAAAACATCCTTATTAACCTTGATATGACCAATGCCGCTGTGCGTAACAACGGTGGAGGTTTTTATAACCACAACCTGTTTTGGACTATACTTTCACCAAAAGGCGGAGGTGAGCCAACAGGCGAACTTGATGCTGCTATAGAAACTGCATTCGGTTCGTTGGAGCAGTTTAAAGCTAAGGTGGATTCTGGTGATCTTGATGCGTCTGTCATGTCAG
>JAAXJD010000037.1:15846-44359 GCA_012270005.1 Flavobacterium sp.
TGATGAGGCTATAGATATAGCATGCGGTTCGTTTGAGGAGTTTAAAGCAAAGTTTTCCAAAGCTGCTGTTACACAATTTGGTTCTGGCTGGGCATGGCTTTGTGTACACCCTGGCGGTAAGCTAGAGGTATGTGCTACACCAAACCAGGATAACCCGCTTATGCCCGAAGTTGGCTGTGGTGGTACACCAATCCTTGGTCTTGACGTGTGGGAACACGCTTACTACCTGAACTACCAGAACCGCAGGCCTGATTATATTGAAGCTTTCTTCAGTGTAATTAACTGGGAGGAAGTAGCAAGGCGTTATGCTAACGAGAAATAATTTTCTTTAATTTTAGATAACCTGGAACGGGTGCCGAAAGGCGCCCGTTTTTTTTTGTTTATCTATTTTATCGGTATGCAGCTGAGTTAGTTATGTTGTAATTTGTTATTACATTTTGTGATGCCCGGATAGGTTGTACTTTACATTAAAACAAACTCAGCTGTTCGCCTTTGGTGCCATCAAAAAGGTCGGTGCGCAGCTCCGGGAAAACGCTGCCCGAAAAATACTTTTGCCGCCCCACTCTAAACGTGGTATGTATCATTTCTGCAATGTTGCCTTCGCCTTTGCGGCGCTTAAAGAAGGTTTTTTCGCCCAGCTTGCCGCCGTGCATGCTTTCTATATGGTGGAGTACTTTGTCTTTACGGTCAGGGTAATGCTCCTGTAGCCAGTCTATAAAAACAGGCTCAACAGCATCGTTCAACCGCACCAGCGTATAGCCAAAATCCAGCGCACCCTTTTCTTTAATAACCTTCAGCGTATTTAATATCTCCATACTGTTTAGCCCGGGGATAATGGGTGCTACCATAATATGTACGGGTATGCCGTAACCCGAAAGCGTTTCTATGGCTTGCAGTTTGTTATGTACCGATGAGGTTCGGGGTTCCAGCTTGCGGCGTAGCTCCTCGTTTATGGTAGGTATGCTAAGCGATACGGTAACCAGGTTTTTCTCTGCCAGGGGTTGTATAATGTCTATATCGCGGGTTACCAACGCATTTTTGGTTAGTATGTGCACAGGGTGGCGGTAATCCAGGCACACCTGTAGCATTTTGCGGGTTATTTCCATTTTTCGCTCTGCGGGCTGGTAGCAGTCGGTATTTCCGGATAGGAGAATGGGCTCTGCCTTATAAACCCGTTTTTTAAAGAACTGCTCTAACAGTTGGGGTGCATTTTTCTTTACCATTATCTTCCGTTCAAAGTCTACCCCGGCGCTGTACCCCCAGTACTCGTGTGTGGGGCGGGCAAAGCAGTAAGCACAGCCATGTTCGCATCCCTGGTAAGGGTTCATGCTGTACATCATGTGCAGGTCCGGACTTTTTACGGTATTTACAATAGTTTTCGGGAATACTTCCAGTAGTTCTGTTTTGGCTACAGTTTCTTCAAAATCATCATCGTAAATGGATTTTTCGTACCTGTGCTGTATAAAGCGGTTGTGTATATTTTGTACGGCTCCCTGTCCCTTAATTTCCTTTTTCATTACCTGCGCACATTTATTAGTGCAAAGTAAATCAAATATTAGAAAATAATCTTATAGTAGAGAAAATAGTTTTAAACAAAAAGCCCTGCGTTTCGGCAGGGCTTACGTATTATGTTTATGTGATTATCTTACTTCTCAGTAAGGGTAAACTTGCCGTTTATTTTTACGTTTTCGGCAATTTTATTTTTTACCAGTGCCGGAATGGCTATGCTATAATCCTGTGGTTTTACACTAAACGCAAACGTGCCGTTAGTGTCTTTTCCTGCAGGCTTTATGGTTATTTTCTGCTTTACCTTTTTGGTTACGTTGTGTATGGTAAGGTCGCCCTCTACATCGTATGTTTTTTCGGTAGTGGCATTTTTATCATACCCTATGATTTTCCCTTTAAACGATGCTTTAGGGTACTTATCACTTTCCATATAGTTTTCGTTAAAGTGCTCCTCCATCAACGGTACTTTAAACTTAAATCCTTTAACCAGCACCAGGAAAGCAATTTCTCCGGTGTTTTTATCCAGCACTGCCGAAACGGTGCTGTTTGTAGCCGCGATTTCTTCCAGCGCAGGCATACTGGCTTCAAATTTTACCTCACCGGTACGCGTTATTGCTTTTTGCGCCATGGCACCGTAGCCCATAAGCAGGGCAGTACAGGCTATTATTATCTTTTTCATGGTAGTGCTATTTTAAGTATTATTATTCCGGGCAGCCGTTTGCCTTCCAGGTTTTAATCAGATCAATCAAGGGCTGTGCCATTCTGCCGGTGGTAGGCATTACGCTACCGCAAGACTGGTCGTCTATCCTGCATACCACATCGCCGTTAAGCGTTTCCTCTTTTACCTGGTCGTAGGTTTCAAAGTAAGGTTCCTGTCCGTACCCCTGGCTGTGGCAGCTTACACAATTGTTTTGGAAAACAGGCTTAATGTTAATGGTATATACGGGATTTGTTACCGCCGGGCCCGCCGCCTCTTCATACGTATGCGAATCGCATGAGGTAAACAGTGTTATGGCACCCGAAAGGATGCTAACCATAACACCCAGTGTGATTATATGTTTTGATTTCATCTTCTTGCAATTTTTAAGTTAGAAAACCCTGTACATGTTAAACCCAAAAAACGCGCTTCCCTGGCCCAGGCTTCCAGATCCGTTTGTAAAATATGCTACATCGTTCATTGGCTGGCTTGTGGCAATAACAAGCTGGAAGATATGGCCACCGGTATCAATATCTACGCCAAAGCTAAGCGGATCATGGTACGATTTACTGGACGGAGCATTTAGCCTTGCAGCATACTCCAGGTTTACGCTAAGGCGTTTGGTAACTTTATAACGTCCTCCGGCCGCTACTAAAAACTGATCTTTGTTTTCTATAGACGGTTCGTACAGGTTTTTATGGATGAAAATAGGGTTAACCTCCGCGCTGAACTTTTCGCTAAACTTCCTTGAAATAGGTAGCTGCGTACTAAAGGCAAATCGATCTGTAGCTTTTAGCGCAGGATATTCTTCTTTTTTAAGTTTAGAGTTAATGTCCCAGGTGTTGTAGCCCACTATAGTTACCGGGCTGCCGCCATCGGTTTGAGATACAAACCTGTATTTTACTGCAAGTTCATAAGTTTTATTATACGTATGCCTCGAAAGTGCTACGGTAAGCCAGTTTGTAACACCATAAATACCGCCCAGTTTTGTGTAGGCATTATCTAACCCAAAGAAATTGTCAAGTCCGTATTGCAGGTCACCAAAACGGTGCGATACCACAAAGTAAAACTCCTTCTTAGCCGCCATTTTTGTAGACTGCATGTTACAAATCTGCAATCCCTTAAATGCGTTAGACGCATCGGCCTTAGGAGTCCATGTAGAATCCAGGTCTTTTAAAAGATCGTCTTGTGCATGCGCAGCACCACACACAAGCAGTGCGGCAACTAACATCTTAAAATATTTCATAGTGTGTTTATTTTTTCTGTTCGGTAATAAAGCATTCATCCAGGCGTACTTCCTGCATAAGATCGTCATAGCCTACAACACGGCCTTTAAGGCTAAGGGGTGCGCCTACCGTCGCAGTAGCTGTGGAATCATGCAGGGTACATAGTACAGTGCCGTTTAGCGTTGCCGTATTACCTTCGGCAGCGGTAACCTCTCCTGTAAGCGCTACGGCCTTATTCAGGTATTTTTTAGACGCTGCCTGCTCATTTTCGCCAAACTCTTTAGTAAGCTGAGCCGCTGTTGTGGTAAACGCAGCCTCTTCAGTTTCTACATGGCGGGCACCGCCGGTCATTACATATTTATAACCGGCAAAGCCCCCTATGAGTACAACGGCTATAACGCCAAGTGCTATTTTAAACGTTTTGCTCATTAGTGTTTTACTTGTATTTTTTTCACGGTTTTGTTGCCGTTACCCGTGATTTCCACAAAGTAGGTGCCGTTGTCAAGTGAAGCTACATCTATAGTAGTAGTTTCATCTTTGCTTGCAGGCGAAAGTTCTCTTACAAGGCGTGCGTTGATGTCGAATATCCTTACGGTATCTATAAGTAAACCTGCCTGGTTGCTTATGGTAATAGTGTTAGAAGCAGGTACTGGGTATACCAAAAGGTTTTCTACTTTAGCAGCATCTTCTACACCGGCTACCGTACTAAACGTTAGCCTGGAGGTGCCTTTAGTATCATGTTCTGAACTTACGGTTGTGTTTGGTCCTATAGCCCAAATAATATTAAGGGTAGTAATGGTGTCGTAGTTAAAGGTATAGTCTTTACTATCGCCGGTGCTTAGCGGGCGTGTAGCTACTACAGTGCGTGTGGTTCCGCTTACATCATTGCTAACAAGGGTAAGGTTGTTTGTGGCGTCTGTGGTAGGCGCGCTGTGTCCGCCGGGCAAAGACCTGTCTAATAACGATGTGCCGTATTGTACTATGTCTGTATTGCTACTCATAGAAGTAGAGTTAAGCCCTATGGCAAACCATTTGTTAGATGGCCCGGTAAGTGTATACGTTGCAAGGTTTGCAGACGAATCAAGGTCGATTTTTACAGTCATACCGCCTATGGTTACGGTGCCGGTTGATTTTGTTTGTGCAAATGCAGCGCTCATTGCAGTAAGCGCAACCAGTGTTAGGAATTTTCTTTTCATGCGTTTTTTTGTTTTAGTTATCAAGTAGAATTATGAGTTCTGTATTCTGGGAATTGTGAGCGTAGTCCAGGGCGGTTTTACCCTCATTGTCTTTTATGCCTTTGTTAGCGCCTGCGGCTATTAGCGCCTTGGCACAATCGGTTTTCCCGAAAAACACCGCGTACCTAAGTGCGGTTTTACCCGAATCTTCGGTAACATCCGCTTTAGCACCTTTTTGCAGCAGAAATTTTACAAGTTCAACGTTACCACTCATTACGGCAGCCATAAGGGCGGTGCCTTGTTTGCTTTTGTAATTAATTTCGGTGGTTTTACCGGCAATGTACTTTGCCACATCGGTGTTGCCGCGGTAGCACGCCAATATAAGCATGCTGTTACCGTTAGCATCTATTGCATTTACTACCGATTTATCTTTTGCGGCAAGCTTCTCCATATCGGCCAAAGTGCCTTTACGGGAAATGTCAAAATGTGCCTGCCCATATTGGAGTAATGGGAGTAATAGCATTGCAAACAATAAACTCTTCTTCATTTTAGCAAATTTTAAGACGAATTTATGATTTTTTACGCTTAACAAGTAATAATATCTTATCATTTTAATCAAATCATAAGATATTATCCCGTTACTATACAATAGGATAGCCACAAAAAAGCCGCCCGAAACAGTTTCCTGCTCCGGGCGGCGTACATAAAACAAACAATTAATCTATATGAAATTAAGATTGCTCTTAATTCTGCGGTTACTTCCAGCCGCCTCCAAGTGCCTTATAAAGGGTTATGGTAGCCGAAAGTTTTTTGTATTTCATATCTATAAGGCTTAGCTCGCTGCTAAGTGCGTTGTTCTTAGCTGTTAATACTTCCAGGTAGTTTACCATGCCGTAATTTAAAAGTTCGTCGCTGTAATCGGCGGCTTTTTTAAGGGCATCGGTCTGCTTTTCATAAAGGCCTATTTTTTCCTCGGCATTTTTATAGTTCGCCAGTGCATCGCTTACCTCGCGGCTTGCTGTTACTACTGATTGCTCAAACTTAACATACGCTGCTTCCTGGGTAGCTTTTGCCGCTTCGTATCGGGTGCGTATCTGCCTTTGGTTAAAAATAGGCTGCGTTAAACCGGTTAGCACGGTTGCAAAAAGCGAGTTAGCGCTAAACCACGTTTTAAGGTCTATACTTTGTAAACCACCCTGGGCCGTTATGGTAAGCGACGGATAAAACGCGCTGCGGGCCACATTGGTAAGTTCAAAAGCATTAATTAAGCCGTATTCAGCACTGATTACATCGGGCCTGTTTTTAAGCAGTGACGCGGAGTAGCCCAACTTAATTTCGGGGTTTACCACCTGTGCCGAGAAAGTGCCACGCGCTATTTTGTGTGGTGCTTCACCCAGTAGTAACGACAGGCTGTTTTCGGTAAGCGTTATACTGTTCTTAAGGTCGGCAATGGTAATCTCGGTAGCGTACTTCTGGGCTTCAGTTTGTTTTACTGCCACTTCATTGGCACTACCGGCATCCATTAACGCCTTAATGGTTTCTATGCTTTCTACACGGTTTTGCAGCGTGTTTTCGGCTACCTTAAGCTGTTCATCCAGTGCCAGGAGTTGGTAGTACATATTGGCTACATTAGCTATAATGGTTGTTTTTATAGCCTGGTTAGCGGCTATGGTTTGCAGGTAGGTAGCATTATAAGCCCTTTTATTGCTGCGTATTTTACCCCAAATGTCGGCTTCCCAACTAAGGTTTGCCGTAAGCAGGTAGGTATCCAGTGAGCCGTTAAAGAACGCCCCTAACTGGCTGTTTTTAGCCAAATCCAGTTGCTGCCAGCTTGCCGTTCCACTAAGGGTAGGGAAGAAGCCTGCCTTACCTTGCTTAAGGTACGCATCGGCTGTGGCTATGTTTTGCAGTGCCACGCGGGCATCAAAGTTATTTTTTAAGCCTGTTTTTATATGTTCCTGTAGCTGTGGGTCTGTAAAAAGTTTGTCCCACTTAGTGTCGGCTAATGAGGTACTGTCTTGTGCCACTACCTCTGTCCTGTACAGGTTTTCGGCTTTTACGCTGGGGCGCTTGTAGTCTTTTGCCGTAAAGCAGGACTGTAGCAGTAACCCGGCGGTAACCGATAAAACTATTTTATAAAGTGTGTTTTTCATGATGATCTTAACGTTATTCCATTACCGGGTTTTCTTCTTTTTCATTGTTGTCTTCCGCTTTCGGTTTGCCCGAAATACGCTCCTGTAAGCCCTGGAAAATGATGAACAGTATAGGGATTACAAATACCCCGAATACCGTACCTATAAGCATACCACCCACGGCACCCATACCTATACTCTTGTTACCCACGGCACCTACACCACTGGCAAGCGCAAGAGGCATAAGCCCGAATATAAAGGCAAAAGAGGTCATAAGGATAGGCCTTAAACGCGCCTGGGCTCCCTCTGTAGCGGCTTGTACCAGGCTAAGCCCGTGCTTGCGCCGCTGCATGGCAAACTCCACAATAAGGATGGCGTTTTTAGCAAGTAGGCCTATTAGCATAATAAGCGCCACCTGGAAATAAATGTTGTTTTCCAGCCCTGCAAGTTTTACAAAGCCTATGGCTCCGGCAATACCCACAGGTAACGATAGCAGTACCGAAAGCGGCACTATATAGCTTTCGTACTGGGCGCTAAGCAGGAAGTATACAAATATTAAACTCAGCAGGAACACCCCGGCAGCCTGGTTACCCGCTATGATTTCTTCACGGGTCATGCCGCTAAACTCATAGGTGTATGTTTTAGGCAGGTGCTTTGCAGCAGTTTCCTGAATGGCCTTAATCGCGTCGCCGCTACTGTAGCCCGGCTTACTTTTACCGTTTACGTTTACGGCCTTAAGCATGTTAAACCTTGCTACGGCTTCAGGGCCATAAATTTTCTTGAAGGTAACAAACTGGCTTATGGCTACCTGCTGGTTTTTGTCGTTACGAACGTATATTTTATTTATCGAATTTTCATCGGCGCGCTGTCCCGGTTCGGCTTGTATCATTACACGGTACTGTTTACCAAAACGGTTAAAGTCAGTAGTGTACAAACCTCCGTAGTATCCCTGCATGGTATTAAATATGGTACTTACTGATACGCCTGCATCTTTAGCCCTTTCTACATTAATATCCATTTGGTACTGCGGGAAGCCCGGGTTAAAGTTGGTTATCGCATATTGTATCTCAGGGCGTTTGCTCAGTTCGGCCAGGAACTCGTTGCTTACCTTACTTACGGTAGCCCAGTCGTCGTCTCCGGTATCCTGTATTTTAAACTCAAAACCATCGGCACTACCAAAGCCCTGTACGCTTGGCGGAGTAAAAAACAGCACACGTGCATCTTTAAACCCGGCAGTACGGGCAAATAATTCGCCCACTACCGCATCTACGCTTTGGTTTTTTTCGGTACGTTCACTCCAGTTTTTAAGGCGGATAACAGTGAACGCGTAGCTACCACCGTTTACACGGTTAAGTAAGCTGAAACCCACAATGTTCATACGCGACTCTACAATATCCATACTTGCAAGGACGCTGTCCAGCTGGTTTACCGTTTTTTGGGTTTGTTCCAGCGTGGTTCCCGGAGGCAGGGTAATGTCTGCCATAATGTTTCCACGGTCTTCATTCGGTATAAACCCGCTTGGTGTGGTGGCAAAAAGGAAATACGTAATGCCTATAAAAACAAACAGTATAATACCTGTAACCCATTTATTTTTAGCCATGCGGCGAAGGCTGCCGGTGTACTTGTTGTTCATGGCATCAAAACCGCTGTTAAACGCCGTAAAGAAACGGTCTTTAAGGTTTTTCTTTTTGTGTTCGCCGTGGTCTGCGTGTGGTTTAAGGAACAATGCACACAAGGCAGGCGAAAGCGTAAGCGCATTTACCGCCGATATTACAATAGATACCGCAAGGGTAATGGCAAACTGCTTGTAAAATACCCCCGATGGCCCGCTAAGGAACGATACCGGGATAAACACCGCCGCCATAACCAGCGTAATAGATACAATAGCGCCTGTAATTTCGCTCATGGCGCTAAGGGTAGCTTTTTTGGCATCTTTTTCGCCTTCATCCAGCTTGGCGTGTACAGCCTCTACCACCACAATGGCGTCGTCTACCACAATACCAATGGCAAGTATCATAGCAAACAGCGTAAGCATGTTTATAGAGAACCCAAATACATTAAGGAAGAAGAACGTACCTATAATAGCCACCGGTACCGCAATGGCCGGAATCAGGGTGCTGCGTACATCCTGCAAGAACAGGAATACTACAATAAACACCAGTATAAATGCTTCTACAAGCGTATGGATTACCTTGTCTATAGACGCATCCAGGAATACTTTAGTATCGTAAGGTACCACGTAGTCTATGCCTTCCGGGAAATTTGGCCTGGCGCTTTGAAGAATGGTGTTTACCTGGTCTATGATTTCATTAGCGTTAGAGCCTGAGGTTTGGAAAATACCTATTGCCACGCCATCGGCACCCATGGCAAAGTTTTTTTGCCCGTAGTTAAATGCGCCCAGTTCTACCTTTGCCACATCGCTAAGGCGAACGAAGTTACCTTTACCTATGGCTTTTACCACTATGTTTTCATAGTCCTGGGTTTTATTAAGTCGGCCTTTATATTTAATGGCGTATTCGTATACACCCTGTGCGTTTTCGCCAAATTTACCCGGTGCGGCCTCTACGTTCTGTTCTTGTAGTGCTGCCTGTATATCGGCAGGGGTAATGTTGTACGATGCCATTTTTTCAGGGTCTATCCATATACGCATAGAGTAGTCTTTGGCACCAAATACGTTTACCTGGCCCACACCTTTTACCCTTTGCAGCTTAGGTACAAGGTTTATCTTGGCATAGTTTTGTACAAACGTACCATCGTATTCTTTGTTTTTGCTGTAAAGCGCCAGGAACATCAGCGCGCTGGTTTGGCTTTTAAGGGTGGTAATACCGGTGTTTATAACCGCCTGTGGCAGCTTGCTTGTAGCGCGCGACACACGGTTTTGTACGTTAACCGCAGCAATATCGGGGTTTACGCCAAGCTCAAAGTATACGGTAATATTAGCCGAACCATCGTTAGCGGCAGAGCTGGTCATGTACGTCATTCCCTCTACACCGTTAATTTCTTCCTCCAGCGGTATTACTACCGAGTTAAGTACTGTTTCGGCATTGGCACCGGTGTAGGTAGCCGTTACCTGCACCGTAGGAGGTGCAATTTCCGGGTATTGCTCTACAGGGAGCGCAGTAAGCCCCAGTATACCCAGTATGGTTATCAATATCGAAATTACGGTACTCAGTACCGGCCTTTCTATAAATGTTTTTAGCATAAGTAGTGTGTGTGGTTATTATTTTGCAGGAGTAGTAGCGGCTTGTGGTGCCGGTGCACCGGTTTGTGGCACTATAGCCATGCCGTCTTTTAGTTTTCCTGCACCCTCGGTTACAATTACCTCTCCGGCCTGTAGGCCTTCGCTTACTATAAAGTTAGTGCCGCTGGTATTAGTTACGGTAAGTACTTTACTCTTAACTATATTGTCTTTGTTTACAACGTAAATCATTTGTTTGCCCTGCATATCAAACACCGCGTTTTGTGGCACCACAATAGCGTTGTTGTACGTTACAGGTATGCGTACCGTACCCTTGCCACCACTGCGAAGCACGGCTTCAGGGTTATTAAACTCTGCCCTGAACTGGGTGGTACCCGTAGTAGCATTAGCCAGTCCGTTTACGGTTTCCAGTTTGCCTTTAAGGTTGTACTCACTGTCATCGGCAAGGATAAGCCCTACAGGAGGCACATTTTTAAGTTTTTCCTGTAGTGTAGCACCTTTAAAAGTTTTGGCAAAGCTTATCAGCTGGGTTTCGTTCATGCTAAAATAAGCACGGATTACGTGGCTGTCGCTTACGGTTGTAAGCGGGTCTGCAGTGGTAGGGCTAACTAATGCTCCCACCTTAAACGGAAGCCCGCCAATAACACCACTAACCGGTGCGGTAATGGTGCCGTAGCCTATGTTAGCCGCTACGCTTGCGTATGCTGCTTTAGCCGCCTGTAGGTTGGCCTGGGCGGTTTCCAGTTGTACTTTGCTTATAATTTTACGGTCTACAAGAGGTTTTAGGCGGTCTACTTCTACCTGAGCCGCAGCCACTTTAGCCTTTGCCGATGCCGCATCCTGGTTAAGGGTTTGGGTTTCTATTTTAAACAGTACCTGGCCTTTGTGCACCTGTTGTCCTTCATCTACCAGTATCTGGGTGATAAATCCGGTAACTTTAGAGCGTATTTCTACATTTTGCTGCCCCTCAAAGTTTGCAGGGAACTCGTTGTACACTACAGCGTTTTCTGTGGTTACCGTTTTTACAGGAAATGGCATAGGGCCTGTAGCCTGCGGGGCCTGTTCTTCTTTTTTGCCGCAGGAAGCCAGCAGTATTATTGCGGCTAAGGCGCCGATTAGGGTTGTTTTCTTCATAAGTGTTTTAAAAATATAGTTGTAAGGATTGATGTGTGTGCTATTTTCCGTTTTTTTCTATTTCCTTAAATTTATCAATGCTCTTGTTTAGCAAGTCTTCCATCTCCAGAATGTGTTCTTTGTAAGCCATGCATTTTTCGAGCTCAAACCGGCTGGCATGGCAGGTAATGGTATTTTTACGATAATCAAGTAGCCGTTCTATAATTTCTTTTTCGAACGAAATCATTTTAAGATAGTTGCCAAAACGCTCACTGAAATCTGAAGGGCGATAGTATTTTTTGCGGTCGCCCGGCTGGGTATAATAGCTTATTTTACCCATTTTTAGTAACAGGTTAAGATTCGTAGAAATAGAGCTTTTACTGGCGCCCATAACTTCGGTAAGGTCTTCAAAGGTGTAATGCCTGCTGCAGGAGTCCAGGATAAGCATAGCCAGTATGCGTGCACCCAGTGGGGGCAGGTGGCTTATGTTTTCAAAGTGCTGCCCGAACATTTCTATCAACTCCCCGCGCTGTTTTTGTATCTCTTCCATTATTTTGATAAAAAATTCAGGGCAAAGGCACGGGTTTAGTTCGGTTAGTTCGGTTAAAGCCGAACCAACAATCGGTTAAAGTTTTGTTAATGTTTTTATATGAAGCATTGAATGGAGTTGACTACATATTAATATTTTTGCTTGGAGCATATTAAAAACATTTGCCAACAAATAGCCCTTAATACTTATAGTTTGATAATTTAATTTATTTTTGCGCTGAAATTTTGAGATATGTCATTAACAAGAGCTTACCTTATTGCCGTTGCAATTTTACTTATAGACCAGATTTCTAAAATATACATAAAAACCCACTTTAGGCTGGATGAGGCCGTAAATGTGTTTAGCTGGTTTCAAATCAGGTTTATAGAAAACGAAGGTATGGCCTGGGGTACTAAAATCCCGAGCTGGCTGGGTGGTAAGCTTACGCTTACTATTTTCCGTATTGGTGCTGTGGCCGGTATAGGCTGGTGGCTGGCTGATTCGGTGAAAAAAAATGCATCGGCTTATCTTGTTACTGCTATAGCCCTTATACTTGCAGGTGCTTTTGGTAATATTATAGATTCTGTATTTTACGGCGTACTCTTTGACCACAGCTTCCCTGATAAAGTAGCGGTTTTAGACACCGCGCATCATTACGGTAAGTGGTTTGAAGGGAAAGTGGTAGACATGTTCTATTTCCCCATTGTACACAACAGCCAAGGCGATGTGCTTTTCTTCAACGCTATTTTTAACGTTGCCGATGCCGCTATATCTGTAGGCGTGGGTATACTTATTGTTTTTAATAAAAAGGCATTCCCTAAAGAGTAATCAATTTCAGATTTCAGAATTTAGATTTCAGAGTACCTTACTCATCTGTCTTCTCAAAACGAAATAATGCCGTTTGGCGTTACGCAATAATCCAGCGGTATATCGGTATCGTTATGCGGTATTTCTTGTGTCTCAGCCTCAAAAAACGACAGTCCTATTTTTATTACATCGGGCCGGCACGCTGCTAAAAAGCGGTCGTAAAATCCTTTTCCATAGCCTACGCGGTGACCTTTGCTGTCAAACGCTAACAGGGGTACAAATACTACATCCAATTTTGTGGAAGGCACCTCTATGCCATCTACAGGTTCGGGTATGCCGAAAGGGCTTATGGCAAGGCGTGTGCTTTCGGAAAGCAGGTAATGGGTAAGGGTGTGAGATTCAAAATCGGATTTAGATACTACAATTTCCTTATCGCGACCCCACAGTATGTGCTGAATACTATCAGTATGTACCTCCTTTTGGTTTTCCATGGTAAGGAAAAGGTGGAAATACGTTTTTTGCCAAACATTTACCCGTAGCAGGTTGTTTGCTATAGCCATGCTCATGTCGGCTATTTCATCGGGGTGCAGGGCTGCCCGCAGCGCTTTATATTTTTGGCGTAGTTCCTTTTTCTCCATACACAAATATAGCAATTGGTTTAAAATATAAAATCCTGCCACTAAGGGCAGGATTTTGCTGGAAATTATGTGTTTGTTTGTCGTTATTTTTCTTCTACAACTTTGCTGTTTTTTTTGCCGTAAGCAAAATAGATTACCACACCAAGTGCCATCCAGATGAAAAGTCTTAACCAGCTTTCTGCCGGAAGTGCATACATAAGATACACACATACTGCAACACCTGCAAGAGGTACAAATGGTACTAATGGGGTGCGGAAAGACCTTGGAGCATCGGGCATTTTTTTACGCATAATAAGTACACCTATACATACTAAAGAGAATGCAAGAAGGGTACCTATGCTTACCATGTGGCCTAAGTCGCTTACAGGAACAAATCCTGCAAATATGCTTACAAACACCATGAAGAAAAGGTTTGTTTTCCATGGGGTGCGGAATTTTGCATGTATATCGCTAAAGAATTTTGGTAGTAGTCCGTCATTACTCATAGAGTAAAATACGCGGCTCTGGCCCATAAGCATTACAAGTATTACAGACGTATAACCTGCAAGGATAGCTATGATTAATCCTGTTTGAAGGAAGTCGTAGCCTGTTACCGCAAAAGCAGTTGCAGCCGGTTTAGCGTCGCCTGCAAATTTATAGTAAGGTACAAGACCTGTCATTACGTGTGCAAAAAGTACATACAAAATAGTACATACCAGTAGCGAACCCAGTATACCTACAGGCATACCTTTCTGTGGGTTTTTTGCTTCCTGCGCTGCTGTAGAAACGGCGTCGAAACCAATAAATGCAAAGAACACGGTAGCGGCACCGGTGGCTATACCACTCCAGCCAAATTCGCCTTTTACACCTGTGTTTTCAGGTATGTAAGGGGTGTAGTTAGCTTCGTCTATAAAGCTCCAGCCCAGTACAATAAATAAAATTACCACACTTACTTTAACTATAACCAGTATGTTGTTCATAGTTGCAGATTCTTTAGTTCCCCTTATAAGTAAAAGCGATAGCATAGAAACTATAAATATGGCAGGAAGGTTAATAATACCACCCTCTATTACCTGGCCGTTTACGGTAAGTGTTTCCCAAGGTGAGCAACAAAGCTGCGCAGGTAGGTGAATGTCAAATTTTGCAAGGAGTTCCAGCAGGTACCTGGACCAGCTTACCCCTACGGTAGCGGCGCCCAGTGCATACTCTAACACAAGATCCCAGCCTATGATCCAAGCCATAAACTCGCCCATTGTAGCGTAAGAGTACGTGTAAGCACTACCTGCAACCGGTATCATACTTGCAAATTCTGCATAACAAAGACCTGCAAATGCACAGCCCACAGCCGCCATTACAAACGAAATTGTTACAGCAGGGCCGGCGTGTTCGGCAGCAGCAATACCTGTTAACGAGAAAAGTCCGGCACCTATAATAGCACCTATTCCCAGTGCTACCAGTGCTCCTGAAGAAAGCGTTCTTTTAAGTCCTTTTTCAGAGTCAGACGCTTCGGAAAGAAGTGAGGAAAGTGATTTTTTCTTCCAAATAGACATATATAGTTTTTTAGTGTTGTATAAGAATCTCCAAATATAGAGGTTTTGTTATTATTATAATAATTTTAACTTATCTAACTGTGTGTTGTGTAAATTATCAGTAAAAACAAAACATCCCTCCCGTTTTTTTAGGGAAGGATGCCTGTAAAGTAGTGTTATGTAAATAAGCTGTTATGCTTTTTTAGTACGTCTCGGTGTTGTTTCGGCCGTTTTTTCGTCTGTAGCGCGTGCTTCTGATGAAGCAGCGGGTGCTTCGGGTGTAGTAGCTTCTTCCGTGCTTTCTGTTGCTTCAGGAGTAGTTTCGGTTACTTCCAGCAATGCTTCTGCCTCAAGGATAGCCGCATCGGTAAGCATTTCCAGCTCTTCGTCGTTAAGAAAACGGATGTTTTTATAACCTATCTCTATAAGCAGTCCTGTTTCGGCATCTTCTACAAGGCCGGTAAATTTCTTACTGCCTTTGCCTGATGCAGCCCAAACGTGAAAAAGGCCAATCTTTTTTACTTCTTTTTTAGAAGCTTTCTTACCTTTTTTAGACTTGCTTTTTTCGGTTACAACAAATTCTACAACTCTCATTTCTTCTCGGTTCATAACAGGTTGATATTTTTATTTACATTAAGATAACGCAAAATTAACATACAGCAAAATAAAAATCGGGATTTCAATGTTAAGTCTTCCGTTTTTGGTAAAAACTTAACATTGGGAAACGATAATGATAGCCGTAATTGCTAATCGCAGAAGTTGTAATTGTCTCTTTTGCAGCTTTTTCCGGTAGCTATAATAGTGTGCGCCTGAATTTTTTCCCCAGCCAATATTGATTTTATAAAGCTTATGGTTTTTTCGGGCTGTTTGCTAAACAGCTCATCGCTATATTCATGGCCTCCGTTACAAAACCTGTAGATTTCGGCGCTTCCGTTTAGCTCTATAACGCGGTTGTAAATAGCGTATGACCCAAAAAGCATAAGCCATCCGCTGGCATTGGTAGGGCACAGGTGATGTGCAGCGGTGGCGTAAGGCACGGTACCATCGCAACTGCCGTGGAAGAACATCATAGGAACCAGCTTAGGGATGGTAACCAGGTTAATGTCCATAATAGCGCCTGAACCTGCTATTACCCCTGCGTATTTAAAGTTGTTAGAGAGTTTGCCCGGATATAGCGCCATAAGGTTGCGGTCCCAGTAAGCGGCATGTAGTACGGTTTCGGCACCGGCGCTACTGCCCGATATAAAAATTTTATTGGTATCAATATTATAAGTGTCGGCATTTTTTATAAAAAACAGGGTAGCCTGCCATAGCTGGTTTGCAGCGATTTGAAATGCCTTTACTTTTTCCGTAAGGATGCCGTCGCAACTAAATTTTTTTCCCTTCATATATAGGGTGTAACTTATGGTGGCCGCAGCATAACCGTTTTTAACCGCTTCGCGACACAGAGTGTGGCCCCATTCGCGGGTGCCTGTGGCAAATCCTCCTCCGTGTACGTGTATTAATAGTGGCATTTTGTCTTTTGCCTTTTGTTTTTTGCCTCCTACAGGTTTTGGTAAAAATAAATCCAGTTGCAGCTGGGTGCTGTCATTAGCAAAATAGGTGATGGTTTTAAAGTCTTGCGCCCACGAAAGCACAGTAAACAGCAGCGTGAAAAACAATAAAGTAATTTTCTTCATAAGGTTTGGTATAATCAAAGATGTTTTGGACGCGTAAGGTAGTAATAACCCGCTATAGTGAGAAATATTAATCAATTCGTTTTAGGTTCCGCGACATATTTTGCCTCCCTGCTCAGTTTTTTAGGCTTAAATATAATAATCGTTGCAATTCCCCACAGTGTGATTAGCATACCCATATAACTGTTGATTTCTGCAGAAGGTAAATCGGATAAAAACGGAATATCTATTGTAGCGTGGAATATGGCGCATACCAAAAGGCTTCCCCTTGTACTGTTATAAAACCATGTAAGTAACACGCTGCCTGTGGCAAGGCTGAGTATCCACCCAAAAGCACCGGCGGCATCCATAGTAACGTAACCCGGCCGATACAGAAAAAGCGGTACGTGCCACAGTGCCCAAAATACAGTAAGCAACATTGAGGCACTCAGCGCGTTCATGTGTTGTTGCAGGCGGGGGAGCGCAAAACCACGCCAGCCCACTTCTTCTCCAAAACCAAAAAACAACAGATTGTATAAAAAGAACGGTATCAGGCTCATTTGTGCCATTTCTTTGTTTTTTGTAAGCCCGTTAAACACCAGTTCGGTTCCGTTTGTATAGTGGCTTATTATGGTTGCAATGCCCGCAATTATAAACGGACTTGTAAGGGCAAGTAAAACGTAGGAGATATACCGGAGGGTAAAGCACTGTTTTATTAAGGTTGCCAGTGCCTGCCTGCCATTAAAAAACGCCGTGCAGATAATACAGGCAATCATGGGGCCCAAGCCTCCCATAGCATGGTGATAGGGTAGTGTGGGAAGTTTTCCTATGCCTATAGCTTCAGAATACAGCGGCAGCCATATTGTCCATGAAATAACATAGGCGGTTACAAAGTAGGTGGCTATTGGTTTCATTACAGAAGTATTTTGTTTATCTCATAACAGGCAGTGTAATAGTGAATATGGTGCCGGCGCCCGGGGTGCTTTGTACTGCTATGGTGCCGTTGTGGTTTTCTACAATCTTTTTGCACAGCGCAAGCCCTATACCGGTGCCTGGGGTACTGGTAAGCCTTTTAAATATTTTAAAAATCTGGTCGGCATACTGTTGTTCAAAGCCTTCTCCGTTATCGGTTACCGTAATTTTTGCGTACACTGCTTGTGCATCAGAGCGTTGGTGATTGGTCAGTTCTTCGGGTTGTGCCTCAGATACCGAAATGGTAATCAGCGGGTCTTTAGAAGAAAATTTTATGGCGTTACTAATCAGGTTGGCAAAAAGCTGCGTCATTTGCGTACGTATGGCATTTACAACAGGTAGGGTATCGGCCTGTAATTTTACCTGTTTTTCGCACATTTGTATTTCGTAGTCTTCCTTTATATCCTGTAAAATATGGTTAAGGTCTACCGTTTCCTTTATTTGCTCCGCAGATGATAGCTGGCTGTATTTTAGTATGCCCTGTATTAGGGTAGCCATACGCGTAGCCGAATCATTAATCTTGTGGCTGTATTTTAGTGCTGCCTGTGGGTCGTCAAGGCTGTTTTCCAGCATTTCGCTAAAAATCCTGATTTTACGCAGCGGTTCCTGTAAATCATGCGATGCTATATAGGCAAATTCTTCCAGCTGGCGGTTGCGCAGTTCTATGTCGCGCAGGTAATTGTTTATGCGGTCTTCTGCTATTTTTCGTTCGGTAAGGTCGCGCGTTACTTTGCTAAAGCCTATCACCTGGCCATTATTTCCATGCAATGCGGTGATTACCACTGCACCCCAAAACATAGAGCCGTCTTTTCGTACGCGCCACCCTTCATGTGTGGCACGCCCGTTTTGCCGCGCTTCCTCAATAAGTTGTTCGGGGAGCAATTGCAGGCGGTCGCTTTCGCGGTAAAATACCCTAAAGTTAAGCCCTATGGCTTCACTGGCTGAATATCCTTTTATGTGCTCTGCACCCAGGTTCCAGTTTTGTACATTGCCATCGGTATCCAGCATTAAAATCGCATAGTCTTTTACCTCGGCAACCATTTTTTGATAGGTTTCGCCAGCGGTACGCATATAATTTTCATCAGCCATGCGCGGTAGTTTTTAGGGTTGTTTTTTAAGTGCTTCCGTTTATCAGGTACGGCAGTGCTGCACCCGAAAATAGTTCTCTTAAAACAAAGATAAGCGTATTAAGGCTGTTTGGCTTTACAAAATAATGTGTGGCACCTAAATTTTTTAGCTCCTCTACATCTGCAGGGTTAGATGAAGTAGTATACACAATAGTGTTCACCCCTTGTAGAGTGGGGCATTCACGTATTTTTAAAAGCACTTCCCTGCCCGACATAAGCGGCATATTAAGGTCTATAAATATGTAGTCAGGTTTTTGTGAATTGTTTAATGCCTTAAGTGCTTTTGTTCCGTTACAATACGCGTTGCACAAAGCAGTAGGAATAGCATTTTTTACAGCCATACCAAAGATTTCACGGTCATCTTCGTCGTCATCTATGAGGTATATAAAAGGAATGGCCATCTGATTAAAGTTTAAACAAAAGTAGAGATTTTTGTTGCAAATAAGCAATTCCCTGCTGTACGTTTTTTAAATAATCAGCTATGAAACGATCTTAATAATTGCGGCCCCAAATATTATAAGAGTATTTATACTTATGAAATGAAGGTGGCTCGTTATGTTCTTTCTTTAAAAGCTTATTTTCTTTAAGGTATGCCAGTCAAGCCATTACCTTAACATCGCTGTCGCAGGCGTACATATTATTAGAGCTACAGTATTTATTAGAGAATCCAAGAGTGGTGTTAAATGTAATTTCGAGTAGCTTTATGGTTGCGTATACGCCGTTATCTTTAGAGCTTCCACCACCGGCTAGAGCAGTCGTTTCATCATATTTCAGGTGGTCGTATAGGGCGTCGTAATCTAAGGTCCCATCCGGGTTTTTGTACGTAATGCCTGCCTCATCCAAGTAGTAAGCATAAAGCTCGTACTCCGTGTATTTGTTATATAGGTTTAAAAAGGTATACCGTTCTTCATTGCCTTTGTCATAACCCATTAAGAAAAAACCGAAATCCCTGTTGAGAAAGGAATAAATCTTACTATCGTCTTTAAATGTTACGGTATTAAGTCGTGTAAGCGCAGTGCCTATTTGCTTAAAACTGATTTCAGAAAGTAATGAAGTCAGTGTGTCCCGTTCTTCTTCAGAGTCTTTATAGTCTTTCAGTATTGCATTCAGCTTATTTTCAAAATCTTCAACATAGTAGGTTTTAGTTTCTATGTCTGACAAGGAATGCCGAACATAACGCCTGCCTTGTATTTCCAGCGCCATTTTGGCGCGTTGCGTTACATCGGCGTCTTTAGAGTGTAAGTTTGTAAGTGTTTTTAATACTTCGGGCGAAGCTCCGTCAAATTTTATGAGGTAGTCAAGGCAAATCCCGTTAATACTTAACCGGTTAAATAAGGCAGACTTTTTTAGATAATGCTCTAATTGCTTTTGGTTGTTTACAATAGTACCCCATTGTCTTGAATAAAAAATATCCAGTATCCTGCCTGCAGAATTGGTCAGGGGCCAGTTTTTTTATTGATTAAGCTCCAATACTCAAACGCGGTAATATCCTTTAAGGTAAGGTTGTGTATCAGTTCGTTTTCAAGCGCCCAACGTTCTTTAAACGATATTTTACTATTCAGTTTCTCTATAGCCTTTTTTAAATACGCGCTGCCTTTATAGTCAATATTTTGCTCGCGGCAGTATTTTGTAAGATATGCCAGTTGTACAGCAAATCTATCAGGGAATTGAGGTATGCTAAAGTTTAATTCATATTTAATTTTGTCCATCTCTGCTGATATTCCCTTCACTCGATCCGGGTCGCATTCGGTTAATTTTACAAAGGTTTCCAGCGCCTCGTCGTTATCCTTGGTTTTCATCTGCTCTACTAAGCGCTGTTCTATTCCTGTGGCGGCAACGGTTAACCTTTTATTTATAAAGAGTTGTGTTTTATCATCCCATTTAAAGTCTTTGTAATGCTGGGTGTAAAAGATAAGCAGGTTAAGTATTGGCGCATTGTCGTATTCTTTATCTATGCTCCAAATGATAGTACCCCGGCGGTTCTCTACCCCTACGCCAATACCGGTAAGCAATTCTAAGAGATCGGTAAAATTTTCACCGTCAAAATTGTATCTGTCGTAGCGGCCACGCTGCCGGTAGTATTCAGAGGCTATTGATAAAAGTGCTTTAGGGTTTTTGGCTGCAACCAACGAGTCTATTTGATTAAACTTCACCCAGTTTAACTTCATTAATCGCTGTTTTTCATTAGCCAGGGCAGCCATGCGTTCGGTGGGTAACTGGCGTAGTTGGGTACGTATGGTGCGCTGTTCCAGTGGTGTAAGTACAAAGGTGTTAGCTCGTTCGTCAAAAAATATATTAGTATCGTTCTTTTGCAGAAAGTCTTTAAATTTTGCAGCGGTAGCGGTAGAATCCAGTGCAAATTCGTTTGGTAAAAAACTGGTGTTTTCTTTAATAATCCTGCTGGTTATATACCGTATTTCCGGGTACAGAACGTGGTAGCCCAGGGTTTCTAAAATAGTGTCCCTAACATCTAGATACGGCGCTATTTTATACAGTGATTCCTTATCGCCTTCCATCAGATTATATTCGTGGGTATAAATAACGTGGGTGCGTTGGGCTACGGTTGTTTGCGCTAACGTAAAGAGCAAAATCAGGAGTAATATTTTTCGCATAAAAAATAGCGTTGGTTGTGGCGTAAAAGTAATTGTTTTTAATGATAACGTTACCTTAGCCACATTATGATTGATATATCCCTGTTGCTTTAAAAAAATCACTACATTCGCAAATTGATTTTTTGAACCTAGTTGTAATGAGTAAGAAGTTTACTGAATATAAGGGCCTTGACCTGGCAAATGTGGCCAGCGAGGTACTTGATTTCTGGAAGAAGGAAAATATATTTGAGAAAAGTGTAACCACGCGCGAAGGCAAGCCGCAATACGTGTTTTTTGAAGGCCCGCCAAGTGCAAACGGATTGCCGGGCATTCACCACGTTATGGCCCGTGCCATTAAAGATATTTTTTGCCGTTACCAAACCCAAAAAGGGTATCAGGTAAAGCGTAAGGCAGGGTGGGACACCCACGGCCTACCCGTAGAGCTGGGTACCGAAAAAGAACTGGGTATTACTAAAGAAGACATAGGGACAAAAATCTCTGTAGAAGAATATAACGAAGCCTGTAAACGTACCGTAATGCGTTATACCGACGTGTGGAACGACCTTACCGAAAAAATGGGCTACTGGGTAGATATGGAAGATCCGTATGTTACCTACAAGCCAAAATACATGGAAACGGTATGGTGGCTGCTTAAACAGATTTATGATAAAGGCCTTTTGTACAAAGGCTACACCATACAGCCGTATTCGCCTAAGGCGGGTACAGGCCTTAGTTCGCACGAGGTAAACCAGCCGGGTGCGTACAGGGATGTTACCGATACTACCATTGTGGCACAATTTAAGGCTATAGAAAGTTCGCTGCCTGATTTCCTTCAAGGTTTTGGTGCTATAGACATCCTTGACTGGACTACTACTCCGTGGACACTGCCGAGTAACACGGCGCTTACGGTAGGGCCAAACATCGATTATGTATTGGTAAAAACATTTAACCAATATACGTTTGAGCCGATAAACGTAGTACTTGCTAAAAACCTGGTAGGCAAACAGTTTGGTGGTAAGTATTTTGAAAGTACTGAGGCAGCTGATTTTGACAACTACACATCCGCAGATAAAAAAATACCGTATATAATATTGGCTGAAGCCAAAGGTAAAGACCTGGTAGGCATACGCTACGAGCAGTTACTGCCGTTTGTGTTGCCGTACCAAAACCCGGAGAATGCGTTCCGCGTAATTTCGGGCGACTTCGTTACCACTGAAGACGGTACGGGTATTGTGCATACCGCACCTACCTTTGGTGCAGATGACGCTAAGGTGGCTAAAGAAGCCAAGCCTGAAGTACCGCCTATGCTGGTGCTGGATGCGCACGGAAACCCTGTGCCGCTGGTAGATCTTCAGGGTAAATTTACAAGCCACCTTGCCAGCCTGGACAACCCTGCCGGTAAGGCATTGGAACTTGCAGGCAAATACGTGAAAAACGAATACTACGACAAAGGCGAAGCACCCGAGCGTAGTGCCGACGTAGAAATATCTATTTACCTAAAAGAGAACAACAAAGCCTTTAAGGTAGAAAAGTACGTACACAGCTATCCGCACTCGTGGAGGACTGATGAGCCACTACTATACTATCCGCTGGACAGCTGGTTTATAAAAATGACCGACGTTAAAGAGCGTATGTTCGACCTGAACGAAACCATAAACTGGAAGCCTAAGGCTACCGGCGAAGGACGTTTTGGCAACTGGCTTAAAAACGCTAACGACTGGAACCTGAGCCGTTCGCGCTACTGGGGTATTCCGCTGCCTATCTGGAGAACTGAGGATAAAACCGAGGAGCTTATCATAGGTTCGGCAGAGGAACTGTACAACGGTATAGAAAAAGCCATTGCCGCCGGTGTTATGACCGAGAATCCGTTTAAAGGGTTTGAACCGGGTAATATGAGCGAGGAGAATTACGACCTGATAGACCTGCACAAAAACGTGGTAGATGCCATAACACTGGTATCTCCGTCTGGCAAGCCTATGAAGCGCGAAAGCGACCTTATAGATGTTTGGTTTGATAGTGGCGCCATGCCCTATGCACAGTGGCACTATCCGTTTGAAAATAAAGAGTACATAGACAACCATACGTCGTTCCCGGCCGACTTTATTGCTGAGGGTGTAGACCAAACCCGTGGCTGGTTCTATACGCTGCACGCCATAGGTACACTGGTGTTTGACCAGGTGGCGTATAAAAACGTAGTTTCTAACGGACTTGTGCTTGACAAGAACGGACAGAAAATGAGTAAGCGCCTGGGTAATGCGGTAGATCCGTTTACTACGCTTGCCGAATACGGCCCCGATGCTACACGTTGGTACATGATAAGCAACGCTAACCCGTGGGATAACCTTAAGTTTGACATAGAGGGTGTGGCCGAAGTGCGCCGTAAGTTCTTTGGAACGCTGTACAACACGTACTCGTTCTTTGCGCTGTACGCTAACATAGACAACTTTACCTATTCCGAGCCTGAAGTTCCATTGGAAGAAAGGCCTGAAATAGACCGTTGGATATTAAGTGAACTAAATACCCTTATAAAAGACGTAGACGGCTTCTATGCCGATTATGAGCCTACACGTGCAGCACGCGCCATAAGTGATTTTGTTCAGGAAAACCTGAGCAACTGGTACGTACGTTTGTGCCGCCGCCGTTTCTGGAAGGGCGAGTATGCACAGGATAAAATAGCAGCCTACCAGACCCTGTATACCTGTATGGTTACTGTGGCTAAACTTGGCGCGCCAATAGCGCCGTTCTTTATGGACAGGCTATACAAAGATTTAACACAAGGTTCACAGAAAGAAGCCGCGGAGAGTGTACATTTGGCCGATTTCCCGCAGTATGCTGATAACTTTGTTGATAAATCGTTAGAAAGCCGTATGCAGAAAGCGCAGACTATTTCATCCCTTGTCCTTTCGCTAAGGAAGAAGGAGATGATAAAAGTGCGCCAACCGCTGCAAAGGGTAATGATTCCGGTACTTGACGCAAATCAGAAGGCTGAAATACAGGCTGTGGAAGAGCTGATAAGGGCGGAAGTAAACGTTAAGGAAGTACAGCTTCTGGACGATGCTTCGGGTGTGCTGGTGAAGCAGATAAAACCTAATTTTAAGGCGCTTGGCCCTAAAGTAGGCAAAGATATGAATCTGGTTTCCAAAGAGATACAAGGTTTCTCGCAAGAACAGATTGCTGAGCTTGAGGGCAAGGGTAGTATAGATATTGCTGTATCGGGAAAAATGATTACTTTAACCCCTCAGGAAGTGGAAATTTCAAGTCAGGATATTCCGGGCTGGCTGGTAGCAAATGCAGGAGGTATTACCGTGGCGCTGGACATAACGATTACCGACGAATTACGAAACGAAGGTATAGCGCGCGAACTGGTAAACAGGATACAAAACCTGCGTAAAGACAGCGGCTTTGAAGTAACTGACAGGATTACCGTTACCCTTAAAAACAATAATGTACTACAGGCTGCCGTTACTGCTAATGAGGCGTATATAAAGAGCGAAACGCTAACCGATGCGTTGATTTTTAGCGATGAAGTGGCTAATGGTACAGAAATTGAGTTTGATGACATAACAACCCTAATATTAATTTCAAAATAGATTGATTATGGTAGATGAGCAACAAATTAGATACTCAGATGCAGATCTGGCTGAGTTCAAGGAACTGATTACGAAGAAAATTGACAAAGCCAAAGCTGATTTGGAGCTCATTCGTAGTGCTTACTTAAACGACCTTAACAACGGTACAGACGATACTTCGCCTACCTTTAAAGCGTTTGAGGAAGGAAGCGAAACCATGAGTAAGGAAGCAAACTCTCAGCTGGCCATACGCCAGGAGAAGTTTATCCGCGACCTGAAAAATGCGCTGATCAGGATTGAGAACAAAACCTACGGCATTTTCAAGGTTACCGGTAAGCTTATAAACAAAGAGCGCCTTAAACTGGTTCCGCATGCTACAATGAGCATTGAAGCAAAGAATATGCAAAGATAATTACACTTGCCCCCGCTATGCGGGGGTATTTTTTTGCCGTAATACGCGCAAAGCTTTTCTTCCAAAAGCTATTTGTAGAACAAAATATTACTACGGTACACCAATACTCTCAAACGGCTTTTTGCGTAGCTTTGCTATATGCAGAACCCAACCTTTCTTGATAAATTAAGCGAACGCATTGTAGCCGATTACGGTCAGGATTTACCCGGCATTACCATAGTGCTGCCTAATAAGCGTGCGCGTGTTTTTCTTTTAGAATCACTTAAAAAACATATAACAGGTACTGTCTTTGCACCTACCATAACCAGTATAGAAGATTTTGTACAGGAAATGGCGGGCATACGCAGCGCAGACCCTATAGAACTGCTTTTTGAGTTTTATAATGTTTACCTGGGGTTAACCCCGGCTGACAGGCAGCAACCTTTTGAAAACTTTGCAAACTGGGCAAAGACCCTGCTTCAGGATTTTAATGAAATAGACCGTTACCTGCTGGAACCCCACAAGGTACTCAAGTACATAGAAAACATTCAGGAAATAGAGCACTGGTCTGTAGATATAGAAAAGCCTACAGACATGATGATGCGCCATTTAGAATTCTATAAGCTACTGCCGGTGTACTATGATGCGTTTTATGCGCATTTGTTAACTAAGGGTTTCGGGTACCAGGGGCTTATTTACCGGGAGGCTGTGGCTAACCTGTCGCATTTTAGTAATGCCTTTACGGGTACAAAACTTGTTTTTGCGGGTTTTAATGCGCTTAATGCCGCCGAAGAAAAGATCATTCAGCATTTGCTGCTGGAAAACCCGGCCAGGGTTTATTGGGATATAGACTATGGTTTTCTGAACGACTCGTACCATGATGCAGGGCTTTTTGTACGCCGGTTTAAAAAAGACTGGAAACAATACGCCGGAAACGTATTTGAATGGGTTGTAAACGAGTTTGATAAACAAAAAGATATTCGCATCATTGGCACCCCAAAAACGGTAGGACAGGCTAAAATAGCCGGTAAAATTATAGATGCCCTAAAGCTGGAAGGTCATAGCCTTGATAAAACCGCCCTTGTGCAACGGGAAGAAAACAATTTAATCCCGGTAATGTACACCCTCCCCGAAACCGTGGGCAGCCATAACATTACCATGCGCTACAGCAGACGCAACAAACCAGACCAAATATTGCTTCAAAAACTTTTTAAGCTGCATACAAACGCCATAAACCGTAACGAAAAAAGTTATACCCTTTACTACCGCGAAGTGCTGGATGTGCTTACGCACCCATTAGTAGAGCCTTACATAAATGCAAGGCGGCTTAGGGAAGTTATAAACGGTAACAATATTACGTTTATGTCGCTTCAAAAACTGTTTGAAATCCAGGGCGAGGCATCTGATTTCTTTACCCTGCTTTTTGAACGTTGGGATGCTGCCGATGTTTCAGGTATCCTATCGCGCATCAGCAATATACTGCTTGCCCTTAAATCCTTCTTAGGTAACGACCACGAGGAAGATAAAATAGCCAAGGCGTTTGTGTATTCTATATTTAAAGTGGTTAACCGGCTTACAAATTACGTCGAAACCCACCACCACATTGGAAGCCTGCAGGTGCTCTATGCAATTTACAAGCAGGTTATAGATTTGGCCGAGGTGTCATTTGAAGGTGAGCCGCTTAGCGGCCTGCAGATTATGGGCGTTTTAGAAAGCCGTGTGCTGGATTTTGAAAATGTAATCATTACCAGTATGAATGAGGGTAAATTTCCCGCCGGGAAGTCTACCAACTCTTTTATTCCGTACGATGTAAAGCGAGAGCTTGGCCTGCCTACGTTTAAGGAAAAAGATGCCATTTATACCTACCATTTTTACCACTTGTTGCTTCGCGCAAAAAACATTTACCTTTTATACAATACCGAGAGCGAAGGGCTTGATGCGGGCGAACCCAGCCGTTTTTTATCCCAGGTTGAGATTGAAAAGCGCCCCGCGCATACGATTACTAAAAAGCTGTATAATGCAGAGCTTCCTAAAAAGGCGTATGAACCTATGGAGGTGGCAAAAACCTCGTTGGTTGTAGACCGGCTGAAGGAAATCGCCACGGTTAAGGGTTTTTCGCCATCGGCACTAACCGGTTATTTACGTAATCCTATGCAGTTTTACCTGCAGCGTATTCTACGCATAAGCGAAACCGATGAGGTAGAGGAGAGCATAGCCCTTAATACACTGGGCACCATTATACACGGCGCTCTTGAAGAACTTTATAAGCCCACTATAGGCCGTTTCCTTGCCCTACAGGATATAGAGGGTATGGAGCAGCAGGCAAATAAGGCGGTAACCGACCAGTTTATAGCGGTGTATAAAGAGGGAGAGATAAAAAAAGGCCGCAACCTGCTGGCGTTTGAGGTGGCTAAGCGAAATGTGAACAATTTTTTAAAGCAGGAAAAAAAATCACTTCAGGACGGGGAGGCGATAAAACTGTTGGCTCTTGAAACTAAGTTTGAGAGATGGCTGGAGCATGCGCTGTTACCTTACCCGGTACTGATTTCGGGTAATATAGACCGCGTAGAGGAGCGAAACGGTAAGCTGCGTATTACAGATTACAAAACAGGAAAAGTAGAAAAGGGTAATGTAACCCTTAAAGACTGGAATGGCTTAACGCATGAGGTAAAGAACGATAAAATAATTCAGCTGCTTTGCTATGCGTTTATGTACGAGCCGCACGCTAAAGCCTTAGAGATAGAAGCCGGTATTATTTCTTTTAAAAATATGCGCAGCGGCTTTATGGGCTTTACCTATAAAGGCGATGGCACAGAGTATAATGTTATAAACCATGAGGTGCTGGAAAGCTTTAAAGAGCAGTTAGCAGTCTTAATATGCGAGCTGCTTAATGCAGACGTACCATTTAAAGAAGAGCTTGTGTAGTTGAAATTTTAGCATAAATTTGAAAATAAAATCCAACCTAAGATGAATAAATTAATTTTTACGCTTCTAGTATCTGCGTCGTGCTTTGCTCAAAAAATAGACGTAAGTGTTAAAGACAGTATAACAGGGGCCCGTACTATTTTTACTGAACTCCCTAAAGCTGTTTCTACCGATGAAAGTGAAACAATTGTAAACAACGGTGTGGTTTTTTTCTCGGCCGGTTATCAGGATGTAAAAGTAAAAGATGCCCTTAAGGGCCTTTATCTTATTTCATTAAACATTGTGCACAGAGATAAACGTGTGGGGTGTCTTAAACAAGAAAGCGGTAAAGTAGTTTTAGTGCTTGAAGATGGCAGCGAAATTACCTGTAGCCAGGTGAGTGCTACGGATTGCGACCCTGTAGGGTTTATGTCAGACTTCATGCTGGTTCAAAAAGACGGTAAAGAAGCAGATATGAAGGCCAATTTTTTAAAGCTGCAAACTGTTTTAATAAAGAAAATACGCGTTATAACATCAGAAACTACCATTCCGTTTGTGGTAAAACAGCAAGCGAGGCTTCAGTTAAGGGAACATTTTAAATTAGTTGCCGCAGAACTTGCTAAGTAAGATGTTTGATACTGTGTGAGTTATTTATTTTTTCAAAAAAAAGAGTAGAAAACTCGCTTAAACATTTGGTTTGAATTAAAAATAGTACTAATATTGCACCCACGAAAGCGTTCCTATAGCTCAGTTGGTTAGAGCACCTGACTCATA
>JAAXJD010000107.1 GCA_012270005.1 Flavobacterium sp.
TTTTCGTTACATCCTAATCTTTTTGAAACTTTTTTTCAAGGCCGCTTTTCAACGTTTTCAGCTCTCCTAACATATAGGAATAACACCTCTTTTTAAATCTCATCAAGTTTTATATGAACATCACCAACTTCTCTGTTGCGGGTGCAAAGATACCACTCTTTTACACTTAAACAACTCTTTTTTTACCACTTTGTTTAACTTTTTTTAACGCAAAACCCTAAAAGGCTTAAACAACAAGAGTTAGCAAAAGAAAAAAATGAAAAAAAATATTAGTATACACCCCTTATATTGATGTAAAGCCTCAAATAGCACAGAAATTACGCTAACTCATCCTAAAAAACACCGTCAAATGTACTATACAATGTAGGTCAATAGGCCAAACATCGTACTAAATATATGTTAACCCGCCTACTTTTTTTGCTCACCCCTACCCTAATCGCTAATTTTATAAGGTGCCACCTACCCTATAATAGAGTATGAACATTAATTATTCTGTAAAAAATCGCATTGCGCTGTTTGCCCTTACGGCCTTTGCGTCTGTTATTTTTATGAATTGCACCAACAAGTTTTCCGAAAGCGAGATATTTTTTGACCTGCCTGTAGAAAAAACCATGCAGGAGCTCCTGATTGGCTACGATACTGATGGCGATAAGCGTATAACTAAAGACGACGCGCCGGTTAACAAAGACTTTTTTTTGTACAGTACTAAAGGAGATACAGTAATATTGCGCAACACCTATTATATAAGTAACCTTTTACAGGAACTTGCCATAGCTAATGATGCACGGCAAAATAATTTACTTATAAACCTCAGCCGTATACAAGAGCCACCGGCCGAACGCATAAGCAGGCGTATACGCACACAGTTTTGGGATGACCTTACGCGCACCATTGATGCCGGTGGGCTGGATCGCATAGCGGGCGACGAAAAAATGCCCGACTCTATGCAACGTATATATATACCTTATAATGATACTGTAGGGATAGCATATTTTAAAAACCTGGAAAAATCACGCCCCGGGCTAGAGGTAGTTATACTTCCGGAAGAAATTACGCCCGAATATATACTGTCTATAAATGATAAGCCCGGTATACTGTCGTTAAAAATAGAGAACAATAAAGGTGTACCCTTTGTGGTACCCGGAGGCAGGTTTAATGAAATGTATGGCTGGGACAGTTACTTTGAAGGCATAGGGCTTTTGCTGGACAAACGCTACGACCTGGCAAAAGCAATGGTAGACAATTTTTGCTATCAGATTAAATACTACGGAAAAATACTTAATGCTAACCGATCGTACTACCTAACCCGCACTCAGCCGCCCTTTTTATCATCTTTTATACGGGAAGTGTATGAAGCAAATCCCGAAAAGGATAAAAAATGGCTTGCCGAAAGCCTGGCCATGTGCATACACGAATACAATACTGTGTGGATGCAAGGCAAACGCTTTACTGCCGAAACCGGACTTAACCGCTATTATGCCGATGGTATAGGGATTCCGCCCGAAACAGAGGCAGGGCATTTTAAGGAAGTAATAGCCCAGCGCGCACATCAGGCAGGCATAAGCGAAACCGAATTTGAGTCGCGTTATAAAAAAGGTGAAATTACCGATACTGTTTTAGACCGCTATTTTGTGCACGACCGTACCGTGCGAGAAAGTGGCCATGATACAAGCTGGCGACTGGATAATGTGGCGGCCGACCTTAATTGTGTAGATGTAAATACGCTCTTATATAAATATGAGTTGGATTTTAAATATCTTACCGAAAAATACTTTAAGAACGGATTTGTGGGAACCGATGGCAAACGCTACACCGCGGAATTTTGGGATAACCAGGCCAAACATCGTAAGGCGCAAATGCAAAAATATCTTTGGGATGAAACGCGCGAATGTTATTTTGACTATAATATAAAGACACAGAAACGTAGCGATTTTATGTCGGCTACCAATTTCTTTCCGCTTTGGGCAGGCATTTGTAATGATGAGCAGGCGGCACGAATGGTGAAACTACTAATGCGCGACCTGAAAGCCGAAGGTGGATTTTTAGGCAGCGACAAGGCAAGCCTTGATAAATATGCTACTAATAACGTACAACGCCAGTGGGATTACCCTAACGGATGGGCGCCGCACCAAATGCTGTTATGGAAAGGACTCCTTAATTATGGCTATGAAGCAGAGGCGCGCGAAATGGTGTACCGCTGGTTGTATATGATTACGCGTAATGCCGTAGACTACAACGGTACAATACCAGAAAAATATGATGTGGTGAGCGGAAGCCATAAGGTATACGCGGAGTATGGCAATGTGGGAACTGATTTTGCGTACATAACCCGGTCTGGTTTTGGGTGGATGAATGCTTCGTACCAATATGGTATGAGCCTGCTTCCTGAAGAATACATAAAACACTTAGACGCGCTGGAACTCCCCGACACTCTGTTTAAGGTGCCAATACCGGAAAACCACAAATAAAAAAGTCCACAGTAGGTTCACTGCGGACTTTTTTTATTCCTGCTCGTAGCGTTCCATTTCTCTATCGTAGAAGGCGTTAGCCTGGTTAATCAGGCTTTCCATTTCGGCGCTAAACTCGTTTTCGTCTATGTCTTCTTCCGGCTCCTCTAAAAATTCTACCTCATCATCTTTAAGATTAATTATAAAACGAGGGTAATCCAGGTGAATGATAAAAATATCGTCAGGGAAATCAGTATTATCGGCGAGTACGAATTTTGGTAATTCCATATTAATTTGTTTCAAGTTTAATGTTTAAAGTTTCAGACTCCTCCCGTATGTATCGGTTGGTAAGATAATTAAAACGAAGATACAAAAATATTGCTGCCACGGTAAGGCTTACGCAAAGGCCTATCCATATGCCGGTAGCGCCCAATGATGTTTTTAGCCCAAGGTAAAACGACAACGGGAAACCAATTACCCAATAGGCTATAAATGTAATAATGGTGGGCATTTTTACATCCTGCAAACCGCGCAGCGCGCCCAGCACTACAACCTGTACACCATCGGACAGCTGAAAAACCGCTGCCACAATAAGCAGGTTAGCCGCTATGGCTATTACCTCGGCTATGTCCTGTACTTGGGCAACATGCTCTGTATTTACAAAAATATGAGGCAATACATTGTTTAAGCCCATAAATACCAAGGCAAATACGGTTTCTATTAGTATAGCCATCAGGAAAATAGACCGTGCCACTACCCTTAGTTTAATATAGTCTTTCTGGCCTTTTTGGTTACCCACACGTACCATAGCCGCTACACTAAGCCCCATGGCAAACATAAAGGTAAAGCTCGCCAGGCTAAGAGCGATTTGGTTAGCCGCCTGGTTGGTTTTACCTAAAAAGCCCGACAGCCAAACCGCAGAGGTAAACAGCGCCACTTCAAAAAACATTTGCATGGCAGAAGGTAATCCCAGCGACGTGATTTTTTTTATCATGGTGCTTTTGATTTCAGAAAAGCTGAAACCACAGGTATATTCCTGCAACACCTTGTCTTTAGATACGGCAATGTGCATAAATGCTAGTAACGCAAGCCTCGATATTACCGTGCCTACCGCCGCGCCAAGCATGCCCATTTTTGGCAAACCGAAAACACCATATATAAGCACATAGTTAATAGGAATATGTATACCGTTGCTAAACAATACCGCATACATGGCGTATTTGGTTTTGCTCATACCATCGGCAAACTGCTTGTATGCCTGAAAAATTATAGCGGGTATAAGCGAAAACGCCACCAGGTCTATAAATGGCGATGCCAGTGCTATTACTTCGGGCTGCTGCCCCATAAGGTTCATAACGGGTTTACCAAAGTACACCACGCCAAACAGCAACAGACCCATAAGCACACACAACACCAACCCATGATGAAACGCTGCACGTACCTGCGCGTGGTCTTTAGCGCCATCGCCCTGGGCTACAATGGGGGTTATGGCAGTAGAAAAGCCTATCCCCACACTCATGGCTATAAACACAAAACTATTACCCAGCGACACCGCTGCAAGTTCTGCACTGCCCAGGTGCCCCACCATAATATTATCTATAAGCGCTATAAGGTTGTGCCCTATCATTCCTAAGATTACCGGATAGGCAAGCTGAAAATTGGCACGAAACTCCTTAATGTATATACCCAACGACATTTTCTTAACATTTTTTTCAGGTTGCAAAGGTATCAGGTTTCTGCCGATTGATTACTATTATCCACGTAAATATTTATAAATCATCAGTTAACAATACGTTAAGAGGAATTTTATTATTTCTTTGATAGTTTTTTAACTAGTTCTTACAAATTTCCTCAAAACCCCTACACTACCTTTGCTTAACTAACGTAACAAAAAAATGAAGACCATGAAAACGATGATGAATTTAAAGACGATGATGGCAGGCGCCATGATGTTGTTCGGGATGACAACATTTGCGCAAAAGATAACGGGAAGCGGCGATGCAGCTATAGACAACTATCCGCAACGTTTCCGTTTAGGTGTAGGTATAGATGGCGGTATTGCTAACAGCGATTACTTTAACTGGTCGCTTGGTGGCGACGTAAGGCTGCAATACGACCTTACCAAAAAAACATCGCTTACACTAACCACCGGTTTTACAAACCTTTTTGGTAAAGACGAAATTAAAGACCTTGGGTACATTCCTGCAAAACTTGGTTTTAAAGCCTTTGTATGGGGCGACCAGTTTTATGTAGTGGGTGAAGCAGGTGCCGGTTTTGCGGTAACTAACGGTTATGACAAAACTACGTTTTTATGGGCTCCGGGTATAGGTTATGCCCTTGACCCTATAGACATAAGCCTACGCTATGAAGGTGCTAACGACTTTAAAGCAGATCAGGTAGCACTACGTATAGCTTACGCGTTTAAGTTATAATACAATATACCTATATAACCTAAAATGAAGATGGAAGAGCCTGCACTTATGTGCAGGTTTTTTTCTTATTTTTACACCCCTAAATTTGCTAACAGCGTATGAAACTGTTTGTTATAGACTGGTGCCCGGATGCTGCCTCATCATCTTTGCTTACACTTTGTAAGCAAACAGGGCATACTGTATGCGGTTATGAACTGAAAGACGGAAACGAAGCCTACCGCAAAACCGGTATTGCCAAGCCCGAAGCCATACTTATAAACTACGCCGCAAAACCGCTGCACGGGCGTACCACTGCCGATGCCATACGCAAACGCAAAGCCACTGCCGATGTGCCGGTATATTTTATAGATGGCGAAGAAGACGATAACGAACGCGTGGCACACATGGGCATTTGCCTCAGTAGCGAAGAACTAAACGATTTACTCGGGTAGCCTGGTTTTTGTTTTTGGTTTGTGGTTTATAGTTTATAGTTGTGCACTCATACCTGTAAATTGGAAACCTGGACTGAAAACTGAGACTGAAAACTGAGACTGAGACTGAAAACTAATCCTTCTCGTTTTGTAGTTTTTTCTTGTATTTATTAATGTTTTCCAGTACTTCCTCATTTACTTCCGGTTCATGGAAGTTATATTTTTCCAATTCCTTTAATATGGCTTTTGCCACGAGCACCCTTGCGGTACGCTTATCATCGGCGGGTATTACGTACCAGGGCGCTTCGTCTGTAGTCGTAGCATTTATGGTTTCTTCATAATATTGCTGATATTCATCCCACATTTGTCGCTCGTCAAGGTCGGCCGGACTAAACTTCCAGTTGTGGCTGGGTAACTCCAGCCTGCGCAGTAACCGCTGGCGTTGTTCTTCCTTACTAATGTGCAGGAAAAACTTTAGCACTATGGTACTATTTTGGGTAATGTGTTTCTCAAAATGGTTAATCTGCTTGTAGCGTTGCTGCCAAATGTCTTTCGGTATATCTTTTTCAGATTCTATTCCCGGCAGGTTTTCGTTAAGCAAAATCTCGGGGTGTACGCGGCTTACCAATACATTTTCGTAATGCGAACGGTTAAACACCGCAAACTTACCCTTTTCGGGTAATACTATATAGTGGCGCCACAGGTAATCGTGCTCCAGCTCAGCCGACGTAGGCTGCTTAAAGCTGTACACTACTACCCCGCGTGCATTAAAGTTTTTAAACACCTGTTTTACAAGGCTATCCTTACCGCTTGTATCCATACCCTGTAGCACAATTAAAACAGAGTAGCGGTTATTGGCATACATTTTATCCTGTAAATCACCCAGCTCTTTACTTATCTCACGCAGGGCTTCTTTCTTTTCATCTTCGGTGGCTTTATTATGTATATCGGTAGGAATATCTTTTAATCGAAACGGAACCGTAATTTTAAAATCTTTCGGGTGAATATGTTTCATGTATATTTGGCGTTATCTTTACTAAATATACAAAAAAAACGCCACATAACACGGCGGATATTACCATGAAAAAACTCGCATGATCACTTTTATTCCAGATTACAGCCAGAGGAGCAGAGACTGGGCGGCTGGACAATAACGGCACCCTGTTGCTTGTTTCAGACAATAGCCATATTGTGTACGAGTATAACATTGAAAAACAGCACCTTGAAAAAACCGAACTGGTTAATAAAAACTATCTGGGCCCGCGCGAAAACGTAGCCAAGGAAGACAAGCCTGATTATGAAGCCATAGCCATAAAGGGCGATAGCCTGTACCTCATAGGCTCGGGCTCCGCGGCTAACCGCAACCTCATAGGGCATATTAACGCAAAAGATAAAACGCTGTATCCGCATATAGATGCTGCCGACCTCTACCTTGCCATGCAAAGCTTTTCCGAAATAGCCCCCGAAGACTTTAATATAGAAGCTGTGGTAAACGATGGCGATACCTGGTATTTTCTTAACCGTGGTAATGGCCCCGGAAGAAAAAACGGAATTTTTACACTAACGGGCAGCATGAACGACACATCATTCCAAATACTGTATAACCCGGTAAAGCTTCCTAAAATTAAAGGGGTGCCCGCTTCCTTTACCGATGCCTGCCTTGCCGATGGCAAGCTCTACTTTACTGCTGCCGCCGAAGATACTGCCTCTACCTATCAAGACGGTAAGGTGGCCGGTACACTACTGGGAAGAATGAACCTTGACAAAATGAAGGTAGAAAAAACGTTGGTCATCAGCGAAGCTAACAAGTTTGAAGGCATTACCCTATTTAAAGAAAACGAAAAAGAGATTGAGTTTTTACTGTGTGAAGATACAGATAGCAACGCTACTGATAGTGCTATTTATAAGCTAAGTATAAAAAAATAGTTTCTGCATTAGTGCTGTATTATTTCAAATCTGAAATCTGAAATAAAAAAAAATCACCCTTGTCCCAACCTTTTGTTCCGTTTGGTGCTCTATATATAAAAACCACAACATTGTGATAGCAGAAACACTCATAGCATCTTGCAGGAAAATGCAGCGCGACGCGCAGCGGCAGGTGTACGGGCTACTGGCGCCAAAGCTGTACCACACCTGCAAACGGTACCTGAAAAGCGAGGAAGAAATAGAAGAGGCAATGGCCGATGCCTTTTTTACCATTTTTACCAAGCTGGACCAACTAAAGGAAGACAAGGCGTTTGAGGCCTGGGCGCGCAAAATAGCCGTAAACCAGTGCCTGCTTACGCTAAAACGTAAGGTAAATTTTAATATTTACATAGAAGACATGGGGCGTAGCGAACAACCTGCCGACAGCCAACCGTCCGGGCTTGAGGAGGAAGACCTGCTGCACCTGCTTACGTACCTGCCCGAGGGCTGCCGTACCGTTTTTAACCTGTTTGCCATAGAGGGCTATTCGCATAAGGAAATAGCTGCCATGCTACACATAAGCGAAGGCACCTCTAAGTCGCAACTAAATGCTTCGCGCAGCAAGCTAAAGGAGTTAGTAAACAATGTTTATTACCAAAACGAGAACAGCCATGGAACATCAAGATAAATTATACGAACAATTTAAAGACGCGGTCCACAAAGAGGAGCAAAAAGATTTTGCCCGCATGGAAGCCGTATGGAACCGCGTAGAGGAAAAACTAGACCGTAAGGAAGAACGCCGTGCTGCCGCCTGGTGGAAATATACCGGCATAGCTGCTGCCCTGCTCCTGTTTATGAGCCTGGGTTATATACTGATGCAGAACGAGAAACATCCGTTGCCAAATGTAAGCCCATCAAGCCAGCAGGTAACTACGACTACAGTAATAGACACACAGAAAGTACAGGAAACGGTGAAGCCGCTGAAATCTGAAAGTACGGTAGCTTTTGAAGATACAGAGCAGAAGAAAAGCCTGGATGTTGTAGAAGCAGATTCTATATACTATAACTCTAAAACAAAAAAGGCTCGCGTATGGAGTACAAAAACGGATCAAGGAGAATTTAGGGTTACATCTGAGATTACTAAAAAAGAAGAAGCCACTCCCCTTGTAAACGCTGCGCCTGCCCTGAATACCAACAGGCTTAATACCGCTGTGGGCGACCCATCGGCGCTGTACAGCAATAGCCTTAACAAACCGGGAGATAAGGCCTATCCGTTTAAGGAAAAAGAGAATAAAGCAGCAACCGCATCCGCACCTGCATCATCAGCATTAGATGAAGTTGTAGTAATAGGTTATGGAACACAGAAAAAACAGCAAGTCACCGCCGCAACAACCACAGTAACCTCTAAAGCCATAGAAGGCAGGCCTAATGCCAGTTTTGTAGAGAGTTTGCAAGGACAGGTTCCTGGGCTAAATGTAACAACTGGTAGCGGTGCGCCGGGCAACAATAATAGTGTTGCATCTAATGATTATAATAGCTCAACCGGAAGCCGGAGAAGAGATGAGCAAATGGCTAGTTTTAAAACGAATGCAAAGGATAAAGCAGTTGTGGATAATACAGCTAGAAACTCCAGAGATGGAGATATTAAAACCGAAGTTTCAAACTCACTACAAGGTCTTGCGGTAGGTGTAAACATTAGTAGTGCAGCAGGGCAACCGGGTAATAATAATACCACTGTAGTACTCAGAGGAGTAGGCTCTATAAATGGTAATCAGGAGCCTTTGTATATTATAGATGGCGTTCCGGCAAATGCCGATACTATGAAAAGCATTGACCCTAAAGACATCAACTCTGTATATGTGCTGAAAGACACCGCTGCAACCGCTATATATGGTAACCGTGGAGCAAACGGCGGTATTGTTGTTACTACTAAGGAAAGTAAAAAGATGTCTAAAAGGCAATTCCGCAAGTTGCAGAAAAAAAGATATGAGCAGTGGCAAAAAGAGAATACACCATCAGTAATAATACGTGATGCGGCAGCGCCAACGTCTGACCCAAAAGCTCAAACGGAAAAACATGAAGAAAAAATCCCTGTAGACACTGAGGAATACGAAGCGTTTGAGGAAAATAAGTTTGAAAGCCCGGCAAGCAATCCGCTGTCTACGTTTTCTATAGATGTAGATAATGCAAGCTATACTAATGTGCGCAGGTTTATAAACAATGCCCAGGTAGTGCCTAAAGACGCAGTGCGTGTAGAGGAAATGATTAACTTCTTTAAATACAGCTATCCGCAGCCGTCGTCGGTACATCCGTTCTCTATCAATACTGAGTACAGCGACTGCCCGTGGAATCCTAAACACAAGCTATTGAAAATTGGCCTGCAGGGCAAAGACATCCCTTCGAGGGAACTTCCGGCAAGCAACTTTGTGTTCCTTATCGATGTAAGCGGCTCTATGAACGAGCCAAACAAATTGCCATTACTTAAGGAAAGCATGAAGATTTTGGTTAAAAACATGCGCCGGGAAGACCGCATAGCCATAGTGGTATATGCCGGTGCTGCCGGGCTTGTACTGCCTGCCACACGCGGCGATGAAAAAGAAACCATAATCAGCGCACTGAACAAACTTAACGCAGGTGGCAGTACCGCAGGCGGCGAGGGCATTGAGTTGGCCTACAAAATAGCGCAGGAAAACTTTGTAAAAGGCGGTAATAACCGTGTTATCCTGGCTACCGATGGCGACTTTAACGTGGGGCGTACTTCAAACGCTGATATGCAAACCTTAATTGAAGAAAAGCGAAAAAGCGGTGTATTCCTTACCTGCTTGGGTTACGGTATGGGAAATTATAAAGACAGCAAGCTGGAAACGCTATCGGACAAAGGCAACGGTAACTACGCCTATATAGACAACATGCAGGAAGCCGATCGTTTCCTTGACAAGGAATTTAAAGGTTCTATGTATGCCATTGCCAAAGATGTAAAAATCCAGATAGAGTTTAATCCAAGCCATGTGCAAGCCTACAGGCTCATTGGTTACGAAAACCGCAAGCTGCGCAACGAAGATTTTGCCAACGATGCCATAGATGCTGGCGAACTGGGTAGCGGGCATACCGTTACGGCTTTATACGAGATAATTCCGCCGGGTGTAGAAAATGATTTTGTAAAAACCCCGGAACTCAAATACAGCCAGGTACAGCAAAACGGGAACCAATACAGCAGCGAGCTTGCTACTATAAAATTCAGGTACAAAAAGCCTGATGGCAATAAAAGTACAGAGATTGTACAAACCATAGCTGATACGCCGGTGCCGCTCGCGGTGGCTTCGGGCGACGATAAGTTTGCCGCTGCGGTGGCGTGGTTCGGGCTGAAACTGAGGGACAGCAAACTGGTACCTAATAAAGATGTGGAGGCCATTAAAAAACTGGCTACCGAAGGCATCCTTACCGATCCTGAAGGTTATCGGGCTGAGTTTATACGGCTTGTAAACCGTATAGAAT
>JAAXJD010000009.1:0-31936 GCA_012270005.1 Flavobacterium sp.
CGTTTTAATAGTCAAAACGTAATAAGTGATGACTTTACCATAAGCAAAAGTATTATTAGAAACTTTGATTGTGCAAATTTAGAAGACTTTAGAGGTCTGTTTCTTGAAGAGATTAATAGACATTCGGAAAACAATAATCCCATAGAGTGTAGTTTTAGGAATTCATCAATAAATTCTCTAGAACTATATGGCAATATTGGTTCAGGCAATTTTGAAAGATTATCAGTAAAAGAAGGTGCTTTTTTCAATGCTAATTTTGACACTAGCTATTTTAATAATTCATTTTTTGGTCGTAATACAACGTTTAATGATTGCGAATTTTCATCGACTGTAAGTTTTAAAAACTGTAGAGTTAAAAATGAAATGAATTTTCAAGTCTGTAATTTCAAAAAACATGTATTTTTTTCTAACGCTGAATTTCAATATTTTTCGATAAGTGATACTACGTTTGAAGCAAGGGTATCTTTTTTAGGAATGGAAGTTGAAAATATAAATACACATTTGGTGAACTTCAATAGAATAGCACATTTTGACGAGATAAAAATTAAAGATATTCTTAGTTGCAACAGAAAAACTCTAAGAACCATTAAACAAGAACTCTACAAAACCGATAACAAAATAGACTACAACCGCTTCCGCGCCTATGAATTAGCTGCTTACTATAGAGAACTTAATTTCAAGAAAAACTTTGTAGATAAAAGCGTCTTAGGATTAACGATATTGTTTACAGGATATAATTACAACTGGTTTAGAGCATTCATAGTTACAGTATTAACAGGAATGCTATTCTACTCTATACTTTATTTTTTTGAATTTTACGTTGCATTAAATCTCAATAACGATGATGGTTTCTCATCGGGCGCATTTCGCTTCTTTTTGGTAACAGACTTCTTTAGTCCTTTTTTAGACAGGAAATATTTGAATAACGGCTATAGCTGGACAATATTTGTTCTGGGCAAAATCTTTATCGCCTTTGGCATCTACGAAATGATACAGGCGTTCCGAAAATTTAAGGCCTAATTACCGCGTATAACCATTATTTTGCGTACTGCCTTCATGGTAGTATCCTCACTGGATATAAACACCATATACACGCCGCTACGCACCTTATATTTACCAAAGGCAGTAGTGTCCCAGGTTATGGTGCCACCTTCGCTGGTGGTTTCGTATACCAGGTTACCTTCTACGTCGGTAATTTTTACGTTAGCTTTATCGGTAAGGTTAGTAATCTTTACATCGCCATCGTAGCCCGGCCGTACAGGATTAGGATATGCATACACGCTGTTAAGGTCGTTTGCTGCCGCGGTGCTGCTGCCTTTAAAAGACACCATACCTTTATCAGTAGCAAAAAATACCTCGCCCGTAGTGTTGTCTATTGCTATGTCGTTAATGGTATTGCTGGGTAGTGGCGAATTATCTTTGGTAAAATGGTACAGCGTTTTTTGCCCGTCCGGAGACACTAAAAACGCACCCGCCGTATCGGTACCAAACCACTTATTATCGCTACCATCTATTTCAATATCGTTAATGGTTTGGGCATACATAAGCTCCTGCGCCACACCGTCTTCTTCTATAATAACCTGCGATGTGTTTATAACATCTTCAGATAAAAACCTCTGTGTACTGTAAATTACCCGTAAGCCACTGCGTGTACCTATCCACATTCTGCCGCTTTTATCTATAGCAAGGCTCATAACATAGTTATCGGGCAACTCGTTAGCCGTGGTAAGGCGCATAAACTTGTTGGCGGTTTCATTAAATCCTATAAGCCCAAAGGTAGTACCGCTTGCAATCCACTTGGTGCCACTGTCGTCTACAACAATATCCTTGTACTGCATCTCCTGGGGTGTAGGGTACACGCTTTCAAAGCTGTAAGGTGTCCAGCTCGTGCCGGTTAATTTTTTCAGCGGTTTTTTGGTAAGCCCGTTCATAATCCATAGCGTACCTTGCTTATCAAACACGCCCGACTGTACACGCACGGTACGATAGTTATTTACTAAACCCTGGTTTTCTATACCACTGTTGGTTTCATCATACAGTATTGTAGGTACCATGTCGGTAAGCTTCATCATCCCCGACCCTGATGACAGCAGGTATACCTGTTTTTCATCGGTGGGGTTTATTAACACATCTACAATATCAGTAATATCTTTTGTAACCCCGTTAATGGTTTGGAGTGTAGTATACGGAATATTTGTCCACCCCGTACCCGCACTTAACTTACTTACACCATATTTCCTCAACTTCGGGTCGAAGTTTACATCGGCAAATCCGTATACCGCCCACAGGGCATTTGCTGATTTTTTCAGGGCATAAATATTACTGCGCAGCGGGCCGTTAGGAGTAATATTTGTAGGTAAAAAAGTATTGAGGTCTATAGAATAAACACCCTTTTCGGTAGTACCTACATAGAGGTTCCTGCCTACCACCGTTGCCGCAGAAAACACAGCCGGTTCGCCCACGGTGTTAATTTGGTACTGTTGTACTAAAGCGTTATCATATACCACTACTTTCTCGGCAGATGTAGCCACAATAAAACCATTAGCCTCCCTTAAATCTAGTATGGCAGACGGCAGTGGTGCCAGGCCTGATGTGCTATTGTTATTTACGGTAACAAAATCACCGGTGGCAGATGCCGCCACAAGTTTATTATTAAAACTAATCAGCCCCGTCCAGTTACCGGGTACTACCTGGCTCCATTCGTTATAATCTATAAGGTTAGCACTGGCGGCAGAAGCCCTTAAAATACCGCTCTCGGTAGCGGCATAAATATACCCTTGGTGTACCGCGCACTGGTTTACTTTTAATAAACCGCCACCCGGGCCTATGCTGTAGGTATCGCCAAACTGCAGGGTATTTACATTAAACTGCACGATTCCGAAATCACAGCTTAAATAAGCCATGCCTTTGTTTTCATAAATCCTGTTTATGGCCTTTTTGTTGTACGGAACATTTGTCTCCTGAACAATATCTATTTTGGTTACCACACTGCCATCTGAATTTACAACCAGCAACAACCCGGTACTGTTACCTACCAGCAGCCTGCCTGTATCGGCACTAAAGTGCATGGCGGTAATACCATCGGCCTTTAGCCCCTCGACCGAAGTAATGGTTTTTAACTCCCCCGAAGCACTGTTTTGCGAAAAAATCGCACTACCAGATGCCGCAAACATACGCGTATTGTTCTGGGCCATAGCCACTACGTTAGTATACGAATAGTAGCTACCCCACTGCTGGGTTTGGGCAAAACCAAAACAGCAAACAAACAATAAGAAAAGGGTATGGCGGATGTTCATGTAAAACGTTATTTGCGCAAATATAGCTAAAACGCAGTTATCGGCATTTTTGTATATGTTCTATAAAAATAGTTGCCACGAATTACACAGACCCCGCCAGTTAAATTATGGTGATTTGTGTAATTCGTGGCAAATTATCAATATGCTGATTAAGCGTTAAAAGCCTGCTCTATATCGGCAATAAGATCTTCTATATCTTCTACCCCTACGCTTAGGCGCACCAGGTCATCGGTAATGCCGATTTCTTTACGCTTAGGTTCAGGTATGCTGGCATGCGTCATTAAGGCAGGGTGGTTAGCAAGCGATTCTACGCCACCAAGCGACTCGGCAAGGGTAAATACTTTTACATTCTCCAGGAATTTAATGGCATCTGCCTTTTCACCACCTTTAAACGTAAACGATACCATACCGCCAAAACCGCCTTTCATTTGCTTTTTTGCAATTTCAAAGAACGGATGGCTTTCAAGCCCCGGGTAAAATACCTTATCTACTTTAGGATGGTTTAGCAGGTACTCTGCCACTTTTTGTCCGTTAAAGCTGTGGCGCTCCATACGCAGGTGCAGGGTTTTAATACCGCGCAGTACCAGGTAGCTGTCTTGCGGGCCTAATGTGCCTCCGGTAGCAAACTGTGCAAAATGCAGTTTTTCTCCCAGCGAAGCATCTTTAACCACAAGCGCACCGGCTATAACATCGCTATGCCCACCCAGGTATTTTGTAGCACTATGCATTACAATATCCGCACCCAAATCAAGCGGACGCTGCAGGTATGGGGTAGCAAAGGTATTATCTACCGCAAACAGCAGGTTATGCGCTTTGGTTATTTTGGCAATAGCCTCTATATCGGCAAGTTTCATAAGCGGATTGGTAGGTGTTTCTACCCAAACCAACTTTGTGTTTTCGTTAATAAAGCTTTTAAATGCTGCCTCATCGGTCATGTCTACAAAGTGGAATTTTATGCCATAGTCCTGGTATATACGGGTAAACATTCGGTATGTTCCTCCGTACAGGTCGTCCATGGCTATAACCTCATCGCCGGGCTTTAGCAGTTTCATTACCGTATCTGTGGCAGCAAGGCCACTGGCAAAAGCAAGGCCGCGCGTACCGTTTTCTATGCTGGCAAGGGCATTTTCAAGAGCGGTACGTGTAGGGTTTGCCGCACGGCTGTATTCATATCCTGTATGTACCCCGGGGCTGCTTTGTGCAAAGGTAGATGTTTGGTACACCGGTGGCATTACGGCTCCGGTAGCAGGGTCATGATGCTGCCCGCCATGTATGGTTTTGGTGTTAAATTTCATATAAACTTGAATTTCTTTCTTAAACTATCCGGCAAATTTACTGTAATTTAGTTACACCAATAGCCTGTTTAACGGCAATTAACCTTTTACATAACCCAAGCGCAAATTTTTATGAAACGTATCCTCTTATCTGCTGCACTGATTGCTACACTTGCCTCATGCAAAAATGAAAAGGCTACTGCCACACCCGAAACTGCTACTGATTCTACCACCATAAATGCGCCCGAGGCGGCTTCACTGTCTTTTGACAACAAGATATACGAGAAAAAAAGCAAGCTAAAAACCGGCAACCAGGCTACCGTAGTACACCTGGAGATTACCGAAGCAATGGGTAACGGCGCCGACAGCATTAATAATAAAGTATTTAGAGCTGTACGCGATATAGTACACTTTGGCGAAGGAAAATCGAAGGCAAAAAGTTATGATGCGCTGATAGATGAGTTTATAGCCGACTACGAAACCATAACAAAAGAAGATACTTTTGAAGATATGCCGTGGGAAGCTACTGTTAAAGCCAGTGTGGCCTATAAAAACGACAGCATTATAAACATAAAGCTAAATTACTACACCTTTACAGGCGGTGCGCACGGTTATGGGGCAGACACATCGTTGTTATTTAACGCCAAGACCGGAACAAGCATAGAACGGGATGCCCTTTTTAAAGATAAAAAAGGATTTACGGCACTTGCCGAGAAAAAATTCAGGGCGAAGTACAAAATCCCGGCGGGCAATATAAACAGTACGGGTTACCAGTTTATGGAAGACAAATTTGTATTACCAAATAACATCTTTTTTACCGATAAGGGATTACGGTTGCTGTATAACCACTATGAAGCAGCAGCCTACGCCGAAGGACAAAAAGACGTTTTGATTTCATACGAAGAAGCAAAGCCGTTTTTAAGATAGCCTTCAGTCGCAGTAATCAGTAAGTATAAACTGAAAACTGCGACTGAAAACTGAAAATTATATAAACTTCCTAAGCTGCATCATGATGCCCAGGTGTAATGCCTCGTGGTGGTTATTAAAAGCAATGGCATCTTCCACGGTGCTTAGGTCAAATCCCATTTCACTCTTGCGGGCATTGTACGTTGTAAATACGCCACCGTTATAATCGTCTTCTGTTTTTTGTACTAACGCATGCAGCAGGTTACGCAGCTCTACCGCTTCGCTTGGCGAAATATCCCTGTGTGGTGCTGTGCCGCGGGCATAAAGCGATACCAGTTCGTCACTAACCAAAAGGTGCTGGTTAGTACCTTTGTAAACCAGTATTTGCTGAGACACTATAATGTGACCAATATTCCAAATCAGGTTATTACGAAATCCTTCTGGTATTTTATTTAATTCCTCTATCGAATATTTTTCAAAATAGTCATCCAGTAACTCGCGGTTGCGGCGGGTAATTTTAAATTCGGTTTCCATAGGTGTGTTATGTTTTTACACGAATTTCTCAATTTCCGGGCAGTTATCAAACCCATTTAGCGAACCTTTTTAAAAGAATTTTAGTTTTTTAGCAGATGTGCCGAAAAATTTATGTAATTCTCGAAATTTGTGGCTCATAGCAAATAATATTTAAAAAATACTATCTTTGTAAATATAACAACAAACAGCAATAAAGTTACAAAATGGCTACACTTACAGATACGTTCGGCATACAAAAAGCCCTTACCGAACTGGGCATTACCGAAGTAAACGCCGGTACCTCTACCGGGCTTCATAATTTTGCTAACGGTGCATTGATTTCGTCTTATTCTCCGGTAGACGGCTCGCTTATAGCACAAGTGCAGTGCTCTACAGCCGAAGACTACGAAACCGCAATGAAAAAGGCCGAAGAGGCGTTTAAAATATGGAGGCAAATGCCTGCACCTAAGCGTGGAGAAATTGTACGCCAAATGGGTGACGAGCTTCGTAAGCACAAAGAGGCTCTGGGCCAGCTTGTAAGCTACGAAATGGGTAAAAGCCTTCAGGAAGGCCTTGGTGAAGTACAGGAAATGATAGACATATGTGATTTTGCTGTAGGTTTATCACGTCAGCTGTACGGACTTACCATGCACAGTGAGCGCCCTAACCACCGTATGTATGAGCAGTGGCACCCGCTGGGGATTGTAGGTATAATATCTGCCTTTAACTTCCCGGTAGCGGTATGGAGCTGGAACTCTATGATTGCATGGATATGCGGCGACGTTTGTATATGGAAACCAAGTTCTAAAACGCCTATATGTGCAGTAGCCTGCCAAAACATAATTAAAACCGTACTGGAAAGGAACAAAGTTCCTGAAGGGGTAAGCTGCCTTGTGGTAGGTAACGAAAGCGGTAACCTTATAAACAACGATAAACGTATACCTTTGGTATCGTTTACAGGTTCTACAAGAATAGGACGCCACGTGTCTAAAACCGTTGCAGAGCGTTTTGGTAACACCATCCTTGAGCTTGGTGGTAACAACGCCATTATAGTATCTGAGCACGCAGATATAAGCATGGTACTGGTAGGTGCCGTATTTGGCGCTGTAGGTACTGCCGGTCAGCGTTGTACAAGCACACGCAGGCTTATAGTACACGAAAGCGTATACAACAAAACCATAGAGGTGCTTAAGAGCGCATACAGCCAGCTGAAAATAGGCAACCCACTGGATGCTAATAACCATGTAGGCCCGCTTATCGATAAAGGTGCCGTACAGGATTACCTTAACGCGATTGAAAAAGCGAAACAGGAAGGCGGAAAAGTTATAGTTGAAGGTGGTGTGGTTGAAGGTGCAGGCTACGAAAGCGGCTGCTACGTAAAACCATGTATTATTGAGGCAGAAAACCACTTTGACATTGTACAGGAAGAAACCTTTGCCCCTATCTTATATGTAATGAAGTACAGCAACATACAGGAAGCTATAGATATGCAAAACGGTGTGCCGCAAGGACTTTCTTCTTCTATCTTTACTACAAACATGAGAGAGATGGAGCTGTTCCTAAGCGCTCAGGGTAGCGACTGTGGTATTGCTAACGTAAACATTGGTACTTCGGGTGCTGAGATTGGCGGTGCATTTGGCGGTGAAAAAGAAACAGGTGGTGGCCGCGAAAGTGGTTCAGATGCATGGAAAGCGTATATGCGCAGGCAAACCAACACCATTAACTACGGTACTGAGCTGCCATTGGCACAAGGCATTAAATTTGACCTGTAATATAATATATCTAATACCAAAAGACCCGCCAGGTGGCGGGTCTTTTTCGTTTACTATCGTAATGCTTTATCCAGGATTATTTACCCGGAAAAGCTGCCTTGCGTTTTTCCATAAAAGCGGTAGTACCTTCTTTAAAATCCTCTGTACCAAAAGCTTCGCCAAAACTGCGAATCTCTGTAATGTAACCGTTTACACCATCTTCAAAACCGGCATTAACCGATTTAATGGCTAAGGCTATAGCTACAGGAGAGTTCTTTATAATTTTTGCAGCAATACCTTTGGCAAAGTCAAGCAGTTCTGCCTGCGGCACTACATGGTTTACAAGGCCCCATGCTTTGGCATCATCAGCACTAACCATTCCGGCGGTCATTATCATTTCCATAGCACGCCCCTTACCTACCAGCTGAGGAAGGCGCTGCGTACCACCGTAACCCGGGATTACACCCAATGAAACTTCCGGAAGGCCCATTTTAGCATTATCACTCGCCACACGGAAATGACATGCCATGGCAAGCTCCAAACCGCCACCCAGTTCAAAACCGTTTACAGCCGCAATATCAGGTGTACTCAAGTTTTGAACAAAATCAAACAACTTGGCCTGACCTTGTGCTTCAAGGTGCTCCCCTTCTTTTACATCAAAATGGGCAAATTCGGCTATATCTGCGCCTGCTACAAAGGCTTTTTCTCCGCTTCCGGTTACTATAATAGCTTTTACATCAGCATCAGCGTCCAGCGCTTTAAAAGCGTCGTGCAGCTCCGCTATGGTTTGTTTATTAAGTGCATTTAGTTTGGCAGGCCTGTTTATGGTAATCAGGGCAATGCCGTTTTCTTTCTCGGTTAAAATATTTTCAAAGGTCATGGTTATATAATGTTTCGTTTGTTTGTTTTCTTTAGGCAAAAAATCCCGTATCATCGGGGTTTATAATAGGCAGGGTTACCGTAAATACGGTACCGGCTCCGGGTGCACTATCAAACGTAATGGTACCGTGATAATTTTCCACTATATTCTTTATGATACCCAGGCCAAGGCCCATTCCGCTGCTTTTTGTGGTAAACTTAGGTTCAAATATACGGTTTTTATGCTCCATGCTTATTCCTTTACCGTTGTCTGAAACCAGAATGCGCACCCTGTCGCCAAAACGCACCACATTTACCGCCACGTGCGGATCTGCCTTATCCTCATCTATAGCCTGTATAGCGTTTTTAACCAGGTTGGTTATAATACGGATCAGCTGGGTACGGTCCATGCGGGTTATGATTTGCTGTTCGTCGGCATGGAAATGTATGTAGCCCTCATTAAAAATATCTACCGCCAGCTTTACAATCTCTACCACATTAAGGGTTTCGTTTTGCTGCGCAGGCATACTCGCAAAGCTACTAAACGCCGATGCTACAGAGGTCATGGTATCTATCTGCTGAATCAGTGTATTACTAAACTCGGAAAGCTTCTCGCGTATGTTAGGATCGGCAGGGTCAAACTTCCGTTGGAAACTCTGCACCGTAAGGCGCATGGGAGTAAGCGGATTCTTTATTTCGTGGGCTACCTGCTTGGCCATTTCGCGCCAGGCCTCCTCACGCTCTTTCTGTGCAAGCAGTGCTGCACTTTCGTCAAGGTCGTCTACCAGGTTGTTATAAGCATCTACCAGTAGGGTTATTTCCTGCGGGGCATAGTGCATATGTATTTTCTCGTTTTGCTCGTTAAGGCGGGTTTCCTTTATACGATCACTCACCGCTTTAATACTGTGGGTAATGTAACTACTAAGGAAATAAGCAATTACCACCGAAATAATAAGCATAAACGAATATACCTGTATAAAGCGGGTAATAAAGTTGTTTATCTCTTTTTCGTAATAGCCATCGTCTTCCATATAGGGCAGGTTAAGTATACCGAGTGGCTTAAAACGGTTGTCTTTAATATAGCTGTACGAGGAGCGGAATTTCTTATTATCAGGTGTCGTCTTAAGGTCTACAAACCTTTTTTCGGCTGTAGAACGTATTACTTTTAGTATATGCTGAGGGATATCCTGATTAATGGTATCTACCGAAAATGCCGCCTTGCTCGACTTGAGCAAATGGCCGTTAAGGTCGTAAATGTTTATTTCGGTTCCGTGAATATTGGCCAGTTCATGGATACGGTCTTTAAAAATTTCGGGCAGGTTTTCTGTAGTAAGAGGGTACGTAGTATTAGCCATTACGTAGCTTATATGCTCTTTTATGGAGTTTTCTTTACGCTCCAGCCGGTCCTGGTGGTACTCTTTAGCCTCTTTTTTAAACTGGTAAATGGATACAATGGCTATAAGGAACGACGCTATAAGGGTAATGAATATAAGCGAAACAAATATCCTTACCCGAAGTGACCAGCGTTTTATCCTGAATTTTTCCTTCATTATATCAGGAGTTGTTCTTCTCCCTTATTTTTTTATAAAATTTATACCCAAGCATAAGCAATACGCTAAACGCTATGATGCCAAGCACACCGAAAATCCAGTTTATGGCATTTTTTAAAATTACCAAAAATACCACCGCAAACAAAATCAGCGTAGCACCCTCGTTCCACAGGCGCATAAACCCCGTAGTATGCTTTACCTCATCGCGTTGCAGCTGCTTAAAAATCTGGTGGCACTTAAGATGGTACAGGTACAGCAAAAACACAAATGTAAGCTTTACGTGCATCCAGGGCTGGGTAAGCCAGGCATTGCCTGTAGGGGTAAAAAACAACATCCAGTAAGCAAATATGCTCGCAAGCACAGCACTGGGCCAGGTTATAATATACCATAGCCTGTAGCTCATAAGTTTGTATTGCTTTATAAGGATTTCTTTTTCGGGCGAGGGTTTACTATTTGCCTCAATATGATATACAAACAACCTTACAATGTAAAACAAACCTGCAAACCAGGTTACTACAAAAATAAGGTGCAATGCTTTTATGTAATTATACTCCATTATTCATTAATATCATTACTACAAAGATAGCCGTATTACCACAAAAAGGAAGCCACTATGCACGGCTTCCTTTTTATAATGTGTATTTTAACGTAATTTTTTTCTAAAACCTTAAGTGGTCACTTCTGCATTAGCCCACTCATTTATCCAGTTGGCCACCACGTTAACCCACTCTTCACCATCGTTAAGGCAAGGTATGGCATGGAAGTTTTCGCCGCCGTTCTCCACAAAATCCTCGTTGGCACGCATGGCTATTTCCTCTAGCGTTTCCAAACAGTCTGACACAAACGCCGGGGTAACTACTGCAAGGTTTTTTATACCCGCTGCCGGCATTTTGTTTATCTCCACATCGGTATATGGTTCCAGCCATTTATCGCCCGCAAGGCGGCTCTGGAAGGTTAGTGAGTATTTATCTTTAGGTAGGCCAAGTTGCTCCACTACAAGCCTTGTAGTTTCGTAGCACTGGTGGCGGTAACAAAACTTATGCGCCGCAGATGGCGTAACACAGCAGGTGCCATTTATCTTACAATGCGACTTGGTTACATCGGTCTTACGGATGTGGCGCTCCGGTATACCGTGGTAGCTAAACAGCAGGTGGTCGTACTCAAAGCGTTCAAGGCCTTTTGTAATAGAATTTGCCAATGCCGTAATGTAATCTGGTTTATCATAAAACGCAGGCACATCGGTAAAGCGCATGTGCGGGAATTTCTTTTTCCTGATTTCCTCGGCAAGTACCAGTATGGTTAGCGTAGAAGCCATGGCATACTGCGGATACAACGGAAACAGCAGTACGTCGGTAACGCCTTGGTCAGACAGTTTTTGCAATCCGCTTTCTATAGACGGGTTACCGTAACGCATGGCCAGCTCTACTGGGATTTCCGTTTTAGGTGCTACTTTTTGCTGTAGCCTTTTGCTTAGTACAATAAGCGGCGAGCCTTCTTCCCACCATATTTTAGAATACGCGTGGGCCGATTCTTCAGGCCTTTTGCGCAATATAATACCACGAACAAGCAATGCCCTTAACAAGAACGGCACGTCTATAACGTACTTATCCATAAGGAACTCGTCCAGGTACGGTTTTACATCTTTTGCGGTAGGGCTATCCGGTGAGCCCAGGTTAATTAAAAGTACTCCTTTCATTACTTTTATTTTTGTTTTATGGTGTCGCTGTTGGGTACAAATATCGCACAACAGACTGTATATATTTTTTATTTAACTATCGTTTACCCAACCTGCAAGGTTTTTAATACCTTGTAGGTTTTAATTTATTCCAACGTAATCATCGCCTCCAGAATACTATTCCTTTCATGATGAGCGAAGACAAAATTATCTCTCCCTCCAAATAATTCCAAAACCTCCCTCCTCATAAGTTTTGTAGGTCTATCGGAAATATGGCCATTGTATGATGAAAACTTAAAACTCGTAAAATCAAGCCCAAAATGATGCTTCGGATTCATGTGGATATAAATAATGAGACTACTCAAATATAATTCGTTTGGAACCCTTATTCTTCGGAAGTGTTTCTCAAACAAACTCCCCGTTCGGTTATACATTTTATTAAACGCCTTTGCATACGCATTAAACAGGTTTGATATTTTCTGTGTAGCAATTTCGCCTTCAACATTCGATGCAAATAAAAGGTGAAAATGATTATCCATTAAACAATATGCATAAATAAAACCTATGTTGCTTAAATATTTGTCTATTAGGCTTAAAAAGTAAATCTTGTTTTCTTCATTATTAAAAATGTTTGTGCCGTTAATACCACGGTTATAGATATGATAAACAAAATCCTTTTCTAAAACTTCGAGTTTCATTTTTTGCTACCTGTTTTTCGTTGTCCCTCCTGCAAGGTTTTTAAAACCTTTTAGGTATTCTTGTGAACCACACTTTATCTTAAATTTTAAACCTACAAGGTTTCAAAAACCTTGCAGGTTGCGACTTACACCTTCTCCGTTATACTCATCAAGTACTTCTTTGGTGTCGTGCCAAATTTCTTTTTAAATGCCGCTATAAAGTGGCTTGCGGTACTGTACCCTATTTTTAATCCCACTTCGTTTACGTTATACGAACCGCTGTCCAGCAGTTTACGGGCATAGTCCATTTTGTAGTCAAACAAAAAACCGTATACACTGTCGCCGTAAATCTGGCGAAAACCCATTTTTAATCTTTTCAGGCTGATGCCCACCTGTTCGCTCAGTTCTTCCAGTCCGGGTGGTTCGGCCATGTTCGCTATTACTATATCCTTAGCCTTTCGGATTTTAATTACATTATCCTCATCTACCAGGAACGGACACTGCTCGGCATTAGGATCTTCGGCACGGTTAAAGTACAGGCTCAGTAGTTCGTACACCTTACCCTTAAAATACAGTTTTTTTACCGATGGGTGCATGTTAAAATGGAACATCTGGCTAAGCACCACCGCCATAGACGGATTTATAGGATCGTCTTTATAATACTTTCTATCGATGTTGTCCGGGCTCAGGAACGGAATATGATCGGCCTGGTCCGAAAAGAAACCGTGAAACTTTTTTATAGACACCAGCAGTGTAAGCACCCAACTGTGAGGCTCTATTTCCAGCTGCATGGGCAGGTTGGTCTGCGGGTTATACAAGAACAAGGACAGCTCTTCGCGCAGATCCAGCGCATAGCGCCCCTGGTTAAAAATAAACTTGGCTTTGCCCTTTAAGCCAAAGTGAAACTGTATAAATTCTGTACCTACTTCGCGCAGAAAAGAATAGTTTTCATCGCTGTTATTCTCAAATTTCAGCACATAAAAACCATTTCCTATCATCAGTTCCTCATGAGTACCCATAGCGTTATTTTTAAAAGTGGAAGTGACTGCCGTCACAACTTTTCTATTTAGAACGCTTCTAAACAAAGTCGTCGCAAAGCGTTGATTTCATTGCAAAAATACGTTATTTCCTTAAAAAAAGGTGATTTACAGCATAAATAACGTGTAGCGTTATAAAAAGACCGTACAGCGTTATTTTTTAAAAGTTGTGCGTTATACTTTTGTTAAACTTTTTAGGTAAAAGTGTATATGGACAAAAATAACATGCACAGGCATCAGTATTTTTATGCTGTGGGATTAAGTTTCAGGAAAGCTGATGCCGAGGTTAGAGGAAAATTCACCCTGGATGCACAGGGCCGTGCCGCTGTATTAGCGCAGGCCACCGCAGAAGGTCTTGAAAGCCTTAATGTTGTAAGCACCTGTAACCGTACAGAGATATATGGGTTTGCACAGCACCCTTTTCAGCTTATAAAATTACTTTGCGATAACAGTAACGGTTCGGTGGAAGAATTTCAGCGTGCCGCATTTGTATTTAAAGGCCCTGAAGCGGTAGAGCACATATTTCGTGTAGGTACCGGCCTTGACAGCCAGATACTGGGCGACTTTGAAATTATAAGCCAGATAAAAATAAGCTTTAACGAAAGTAAAAACAACGGCCTGGCAAATGCTTTTATGGAACGCCTTGTAAACAGCGTAATACAAGCCAGCAAGCGCATTAAAAACGAAACCGAGCTAAGCAGCGGTGCCACATCAGTATCGTTTGCATCGGTGCAGTACATTCTTAACAATGTTGAAGATGTACAAAACAAAAACATTTTACTCTTCGGAACCGGGAAAATAGGCCGTAATACGTGCGAAAACCTGGTAAAACACACCAAGAACAACCATATAGTACTCATAAACCGTACCCGGGAAAAAGCCGAACAGGTAGCCGGCAAGTTTAACCTTGTGGTAAAAGACTACGACCTGCTTCCGCTGGAGATAGAAAAAGCCGATGTGCTTGTTGTAGCTACCGGTGCTCAAAAACCTACCATAGACCGGGACATCCTTGCCTTAAAGAAACCCTTGCTTATACTGGATCTTTCTGTGCCTATGAATGTACATGAAAACGTACGCGAAATGGATGGGGTAACCGTAGTACACCTGGATGACCTAAGCAAGATTACCGACAGTACACTGGAAAACCGCAAAAAACATATCCCTGCAGCCGAAAGTATTATCAATGAGGTAATGGAAGAGTTTAACGAGTGGACAAACGCCCGCAAATTTGCTCCTACCATAAATGCCCTTAAAGATAAACTTAACGCTATTAAGGAAGGCGAAATCGACTTTCAGCGCAAAAAAATCAGGAATTTTGACGAAGAGCAGGCCGAAATCATAAGCCAGCGCATCATACAAAAAATTACCACCCATTTTGCAAATCACCTTAAAGACCACGGCACATCGGTAGATGAAAGCATAGAGTGGATAGAAAAAGTTTTTAAATTAGAAACGAAAGAGCAAGCTATTTAAACCATAGCTTTTACGTTGTGATTTTTGGCTGAATCAGTAACTTGAAACTTAACCCGAGGCGAAAGCCGAACTGACGAAGTAAACTTGGAACAAAAAACAATACGAATAGGCACCCGCGACAGCGAACTTGCACTATGGCAGGCACATACCGTAGAGCGTAAATTAAACGACCTGGGCTACGCTACCCAAATTGTAGCCGTAAAAAGCACCGGCGACATTATACTGGATGTACCGCTATACGAACTGGGCATTACCGGCATTTTTACCAAAACACTGGATATAGCCATGATAAAAGGTGAGGTAGATATAGCCGTGCACAGCATGAAAGATGTACCTACCGCCTTGCCAAAAGGCATAGTACAGGCCGCGGTTTTACAACGTGCAGATACCCCCGATAGTTTAGTCAACATAGGTATCGCGGGCTTTTGTGCCGACGCCGCCACCATTGCTCCCGGTAGCCTGCGGCGCCAGGCACAATGGCTGCACAGATACCCTAATCACAATATTACAGACCTCCGGGGTAACGTAAATACCCGACTTAAAAAACTGGACGACAACCCTTGGGAAGGAGCCATATTTGCAAAGGCAGGATTAGAACGTATTAACGTACTCCCGGGCACTTACACGGTTCTTGACTGGATGATACCGGCACCGGCACAGGGCGCCATGGTAGTAGTTGCCATGGAAAACGACGCGTACTGCCGTGAAGCCCTTGCACAACTAAACGATACTGCTACCGAAGTAGCCACGCATATAGAACGCCAGTTCCTTCGTAGGCTTGAGGGTGGCTGTACCGCTCCCATAGGCGCATTGGCAACATACATAGGCGACGAAATCCGATTTGAAGGGGTATTGCTAAGCATAGACGGAAAACAAAGGTTGCATATAGAGAAGACCATTCCGGCAAATGCTGATTACAGTAACCTAGGCAACGAATGTGCCGATGAGATACTGCAAAACGGCGGAGCCGAGTTAATGGAACAAATACGTACCCAACTTAAAAAGTAATGACCTACCGCGTACTGTCTACCAAAAAACTGCAACCTAACCAAAAAATGTACCTGCTTAATGCAGGGCTTTCGGTTATTGAGGCAGACTTTATTGGTATAAGGTACCGTGACTTTGAGATACATAATACGGCTTCAAACCTTATTTTTACCAGCCAAAATGGTGTTATAGGGTTTTTGAAGCATAAGGCAAGTGGTGTTTTTGCCGGAAGCAGTATTTTTTGCGTAGGTGAGAAAACAAAAAAGCTGCTGGAGCATTACGGCTTTAAAGTAGTTGAAATGGCTCATGATGCCGAGAAACTGGCGGCCATACTTACAGAGAACTATGCTACAGAACGCTTTATGTTCTTTAGCGGAAGCATGCGCCGCGAAACATTACCACAGGCTCTTAACAGCGCGGGCATCCTCTTTACTGAAATACAGGTGTACGATACCGTGTTAACCCCACGCCACATACAAACAAAATGTAACGGGTTACTGTTCTTTAGCCCGTCAGGTGTGGAAAGTTACCTGAAAGAGAATACGATTACAGATGAAGCTTGTTTTTGCATTGGGCAAACCACAGCAAATGCGCTTACATGTATAACGAATAAAGTGATAATAGCCAATACGCCAAGCATAGAGAATGTTATAGTACAGGCAAGGAATTATTACGCGAAATAGCGTAATCCTTAGCACCTGTCATTGCGAGGAGGTACGACGAAGCAATCTGAAGATTGCCACGCTCCGCAAAGCTCCGCTCGCAATGACGGACGGAGTTGAAACCGAAAAGATGATAATAAAATTAGTGCCATTCGTGAAATTAGTGGCAAAAACATAAAAACAAAAAAATGAGCTTAAAAAACGACCTATTTTTAAAAGCATTACGAAACGAAACCGTAGAACGTCCGCCGGTATGGATGATGCGCCAGGCAGGTAGGTATTTACCTGAATTCCGAGCCCTGCGCGATAAATACGATTTCTTTACCCGTTGCCAAACGCCGGAGCTTGCTGCTGAAATCACGGTACAGCCGATCCGTATAGTAAAACCAGATGCGGCTATTTTATTTAGCGACATTCTTGTGGTACCGCAGGCTATGGGTATAGAAGTGCTTATGAAAGAAAGCGTAGGTCCGTTTTTGCCTAACCCTATCCGTTCGGCGCAGGATGTAGAAAAAGTAATAGTTCCAGATATCCACGAAACGCTTGGCTATGTTATGGATGCTATAAAGCTGACAAAAGAAATGCTGAACGACGAAGTGCCACTTATTGGTTTCGCAGGTTCACCGTGGACCATTTTCTGCTATGCTGTAGAGGGTAAAGGCTCTAAGAGTTTTGATACTGCAAAAGGTTTCTGCTTCAGCCAGCCGGAAGTTGCACACGCGCTGCTACAGAAGATTACCGATACCACCATAGCTTACCTGAAAGAAAAAGTAAAAGCGGGTGTAAATGCCGTACAGGTATTTGACAGCTGGGGTGGGATGCTTAGCCCGGTAGACTACCAGGAGTTTTCATGGAAATACATTAACCAGATTGTAGAAGCACTGGCTCCGGAAACACACGTAATTGTGTTTGGTAAAGGCTGCTGGTTTGCATTGGGCGATATGGCACAGAGCAAGGCTTCGGCACTGGGTGTAGACTGGACGTGCAGTGCGCGCAACGCCCGTTACCTGAGCGGTGGCCGCATAACCCTACAAGGTAACTTTGACCCAAGCCGACTGCTGTCGCCAATACCTACCATTAAGAAAATGGTACACGAAATGATAGACGAGTTTGGCAAAGACAATTATATTGTAAATTTAGGCCACGGCATATTGCCAAACATTCCGGTAGACCACGCTAAGGCATTTATAGATGCCGTGAAAGAATATAAGAAATAGTTTTCAGTTGATGGTTGTTAGTTGTTGGGAAAACAACATAGGCCTAATAACTAACAACCATCAACTAAAAACTAAAAATACAATAAAAATGAAAACCTGGGTTACCGACAGGATAAGTAATGTAAAACCCGCTGAGTTCTTTTCTCTTGTAGACAAGAACAGGGCATACATTACCCCTACGTTTCCTAACACTACCTCTCAGTGCAATTCTTTGGTTAATACCACGGCATTCCTTATACGGGCGGCTAACAACGAGCAGCGTGGCGAAAACTACTACTTCTACCTGCGCGATGTAAGCAGTAACCGGCTTATAGGGTACATTTGTGTAAAGAACATAATCCTTAACATTATGAAAGCCGAGCTGGCCTATTTTATAGATGCCGATTATCAAAACAAAGGCATAATAACCCAGGCCGTGTCGCAGGTGGTAACCTACTGTTTTGATGCCCTCGGGTTTAACAAGCTGTACATTTGCACTCACCCCGAAAATATTGGCAGCCAGCGCGTAGCCGTTAAAAACGGTTTTACTAAAGAAGGCATCCTTAAAGAGGAATTTAAAAACGCCAATGGCGGCCTGGAAGACGTGGTGTATTTCGGGTTGCTGAGATCAGAGTATAACAATCAATCTATATGAAAAAAATACTATTCTTACTTGTAATTGCTTTTACAACCGTTTCGTGTACCACCTACACCATCCCGCCCGAGGATTTCAAGGCGCAACTCTATACAGCTACAGATACAATACCGCTTAAGGATGTTACAATAAGCACACCTATTTTGTATGCTTCAAGAATTTCTTACAAAGCAAATACAATAAAACAGATTGAAGTAACAGATAAAGAAGGTTTAAAGCATACGCTCGAAAACTCGCCTGCAATAGAAATGCGTGTAACCCTTAAGAACGGAAAAAGGAAAACCATGTATTTTGATACAGTATATCTAAAGAATGATACGCTGTTTGCTCTTAAGTCGAAATTGATCCAGTCGCTTCAACAAAAAATTCCTTTTGCTGACATTGTAAAAATAGAAGTGCAGGACAGCGGGAAAGATTATAAATACCAATAATGAAAGATACATTTTACGCATACATACAACAATTACAAGACGCCATAACTGCCGGCCTGGAAGCGGTAGACGGTATCGCAACGTTTCGTGAAGACCTTTGGCAACGCCCCGAAGGCGGCGGCGGCCGTACCCGTGTAATAGAAAACGGCAACGTGTTTGAAAAAGGCGGGGTAAATATCTCTGCCGTTCATGGGCCGCTACCCAAAGCCATGCAGGCATATTTTAATGTAGGCGATGTAGATTTCTTTGCCTGTGGTCTTAGCCTGGTCATCCACCCGAAAAGCCCAATGGTGCCTACGGTACATGCCAACTGGCGTTATTTCGAAATGTACGATAAAGCCGGTAATGTGGTAGACAGTTGGTTTGGCGGCGGCCAGGATCTTACGCCGTATTATCTGTTTGATGAAGATGCCACGCATTTCCACCAAACCTGCAAAACGGCCTGCGATAAGCACGATGCCACGTTTTACCCACGCTTTAAAAAGCAGTGCGACGAGTACTTTTGGAACGCGCACCGCAACGAAGCTCGTGGTATAGGCGGACTGTTCTTTGATCACTGTAAAGCCACAGAAGGTTTCAGTATGGAGCAGTGGTACAACTTTGTAAGCGAGGTAGGCAACAGCTTCCTGCAAGCGTATGTGCCCATTGTTGAACGCAGAAAAGACCTGCCTTATACTGATGAAAACCGTACCTGGCAGGAAATCCGCCGTGGGCGTTATGTAGAGTTTAACCTGGTGCACGATAAGGGCACACTGTTCGGGTTGAAAACCAACGGTCGTATGGAAAGTATTTTAATGAGCCTTCCACCACATGTGCAGTGGGTGTATGATCACCATCCGGAAGCCGGCAGCGAAGAGGAGAGGTTAATTAAAATACTAGCTGAACCGGAGGAGTGGGTTTGAGCTTTCAGCTTTCAGCTTTCAGCCCATAGAAACGTGATATGAAAAACTATAAAAATTTTCAGGTTTGGCAAAAATCACATCAGTTAACACTTGATGTTTACAAGGTTGTGCGAAATTTTCACAAGGAAGAAATGTTTGGCCTTACAAGCCAGATGAAAAGGGCCTCGAGTTCAATCCCTATGAATATTGCCGAAGGATGTGGCAGAAATTCTGATAGGGATTTTGCGCGTTTCCTGATTATTTCATTTGGTTCCGCGAATGAATTGGAATACCAAATTATACTAAGCATAGATTTAAATTTCATCAGTTTTGAACAAGGTCAGATACTTTTGATCCAAATTGAAGAAATTAAAAAGATGCTGAATGGATTAATAACAAGATTAAATAACCCAAAAGGCTGAAAGCTGACCGCTGAAAGCTAATAGCTAAATTATGTTCCCTATCCATAGAAATAGACGTTTAAGAGTTAATGACTCAATACGCTCATTAGTACGCGAAACCATACTAACACCAAATGATTTTATGTTCCCGATGTTTATTGCCGAAGGAACTAATGTAAAAGTAGAAATACCAAGTATGCCGGGCATATACCGCCGCTCTATAGACCTGACAGTACAGGAGGTAAAAGAGCTTTGGAGCCTGGGCATTAAGGCGGTAAACATTTACGTAAAGGTAGATGACAGCCTTAAAGACAACGCGGGTGTAGAGTCGTGGAACCCTAACGGGCTAATGCAGCGCGCCATTAAAGCCATTAAAGATGCTGTCCCTGGAATGATAATTATGCCGGATGTGGCGCTCGATCCGTATTCTGTTTACGGGCACGATGGTATTATTAAAAACGGCGACATTGCCAATGATGAAACGGTAGACGCACTGGTACGCATGGCGGTCTCTCACGCCGAAGCCGGAGCCGATTTTGTAGCACCCAGCGATATGATGGACGGCCGTGTCATACGCCTGCGTCAGGGGCTGGACAGTGCCGGTTTCCATAATGTGGGGATTATGAGTTACGCGGCTAAGTACGCATCGTCGTTCTACGGGCCGTTTAGGGATGCGCTGGACAGCGCACCAAAGGAAGGCGGAGAAACGGCGCCTAAAGACAAAAAAACGTACCAAATGGACTATGCAAACCGCATAGAAGCCATACGCGAAGCACTACATGATGTAGAAGAAGGCGCAGATATTGTTATGGTAAAGCCGGGCATTGCCTATCTTGATATTGTTCGCGAAGTGAAAAACGCGGTAAACGTGCCGGTATCTGTATACCAGGTGTCCGGAGAATATGCCATGGTAAAAGCTGCTGCAGAACGCGGATGGCTGGACCATGACAAAATAATGCTGGAACAGCTGCACTGCATTAAACGTGCCGGGGCCGATATAATAAGCACTTATTTCGCCAAAGAAGCAGCTATTTTGCTGAATAAATAACTTTACTACACGCCATGAAAAAACTATTGGTAGCCATAACCTTAACAGCACTTGCCGCCTGTGGCGGTAAACAGGAAAAATCAGCAGAAACCGCAGAAACGCCTGCCGTTGCCGAAGGTGCAGCAGCAAACCTTACTCCCGAAGAACAGGCCGGACAGGAAATTTTCGACGGAAAAGGCAACTGTTATACCTGCCATAAGCCCGATGCATGGGCTGTAGGCCCTTCTATAAAGGATATTGCTAAAATTTATAAGGAGCAAAAGGCAGATATGGTAACGTTCCTTAAAGGTAATGGCAAGCCCATTGTAAAACCGGAACAGTATGAGGTAATGAAAACGAATTTTTACCTGACCAAAACCTTTACTGATGCCGAATTAAAATCTATACAGGCCTATATGTACAGTGTACAATAAGAAAGCGGAGCATAATGCTCCGCTTTCTTATTTACTATAATGCCATTAATTACATTCACCATCTACAGAACAACTGTCGCCCTCTATTATGGTGAGTTTAGGATGTGCCTGCTGCCATTCATCGTACGAACGTTCCAGCGTTTGCAAAAATACATCTGGCGTCTGCGCCCCCGATACCGCATATTTACGGTCAAACACAAAAAACGGTACGCCACGTACTCCTATTGCCTGCGCTTCCTGTATATCGGCTATAACATCGTTTACAAAAGCCTCGCTGCCCATAGCTTGGGTAAGCGCAGCTGCATCCAGGCCAAGCTCTTTGGCAAAGCCTAAAAGGGTTTCGGCATCGTCTATGTTTTTACCTTCTGTAAAATAGGCTTTAAACAACAGTTCTTCGGCCTCGTTCTGTTTACCGTATTGTTTTGTAAAATGCAGAAAACGGTGCGCGTTAAAACTGTTGGCCGGTATAGTTTTATCAAAATCATACGTAAGGCCTACCGATGCTGCCATATCTGTTACATACTGGTTCATGCCCTTAGCCTCCTCAAGCGATACGCCCTTGTGTTCGGCAAGGAACTGGTGAATGCTCTTGGTAGGGTCGGTCTTCATATCCGGAGAAAGCAAAAAGCTTTTCCACTCTATCTCTATATTTTTACCGTTGTCAAACTGTGCCAGTGATTCTTCAAAACGGCGCTTGCCGATATAGCAGAACGGACACATAATATCACTCCATATTTCAACTTTCATATTGTCAGTCATTTTTATGCAAAGGTACGCCATAAAAAAACGGGCAACTTACTTGTTACCCGTTTTTTAACGCTTACCTGCGGTATAGTGTTATTTAATCAAAGCAGGCTGCACCCACTTAAATATGTATGATTCTTCAGGGATTACAAGTCTTTCGCTTATACGTGCCATCCTGTCCGGTAGCTTCATAAGGTAATCGCGTGCTTTTTCTGCTTCCGCAGTAAGGCCCGATACTTTGTCTATCTGCCACTTTTCTATAAGCTTGCGAAGTATGTCTACATAATCGTGAGACGTGTAAACACCTATACGCTGTGCAGAGTTACTAAACTCCTCAAAAGCGGTGCTTATTTTCTCACCACTCTCACGAAGGAAGTGTGCCGGCATGGTTATCTTCAGTTTCATCATGTGCTGGAAAGCCAACATCATTTCACTTGGGTCTACCTGGAAAATACGGTTAACAAACTCGCTGTAGGCAAGGTGGTGGCGCATTTCATCACCCGCTACCAGCTTACACATTTTACTCAGCTTTTTATCGCCATATTTTTTAGCCAGCTGCGATACGCGGTTGTGCGATATATATGTAGCCAGTTCCTGGAAACTGGTGTAAACAAAGTTTTTATACGGGTCGCGGTCTGTACCTATATCAAAACCATCGTTTATAAGATGGTGCGTTGTCATTTCTACTTCGCGCATATTTATGCGTCCGCTAAGGTAAAGGTACTTGTTTAGCAGGTCGCCGTGGCGGTTTTCCTCGCCTGTCCACTGGCGCACCCATTTGCTCCATCCGTTACCGCCTTCGCCTACCTGGTCTACCCCTTCTACGTCCATTAGCCATGATTCGTAGGTAGGCAGCGCCTCTTCGGTTATGGTATCGCCCACAAGGGTTACCCAAAAGTCATACGGAAGGTCTTTAGCTATTTCGCGCAGTTCTTTAACTTCTTCAAAAAAGTTTTCATTTTGAGAATCCGGCAGCAAATCAGAAGGTTGCCAGATGCTTTCTACCGGGATAAGAAAGTCCTCTACATAAGAATCTACGCTCTTTTCCAGGAACTTCATTACCTCCAGGCGGATGTTTTTTACAGACATGTTGTTCATTTAATTTTTTATTCCTTGTATCACTGCACGCTCTGTCCTTACCATTAATTCTTCAAAAGGAATATCTTTAACAGCAAACGGTTCCTGTATGGTAAAGGTAAGGCTGTTGCCTACCGTTAACGGAAACATTCCGTTTTTTACTATTTTCCAGGAGTTATTAATGCTTACCGGGACAATCCACGCCGACGGTGCATACTTACAGAGTATTTTTAGCCCGCTTTCGCTAAACTTCTTAGGCTCTCCGGTTTTACTTCGGGTACCTTCGGGAAATATAACAGCCGAACGGGTATTTTTTTCAATATACTTGCCAAGCCCCCCTATTACAGGTATGGCCTGTTTGGGGTCTTTACGGTCTATGAGTACGCTGCCGCCGTGCCTTAGGTTATATGACACGCTGGGTATACCCTTGCCGAGTTCTTTTTTGCTTACAAACTTCGGGTGAAATTTGCGCATGAACCATATGATTGGTGGAATGTCGTACATGCTCTGGTGGTTTGCCACAATAATAAGCGGCACACCCTGCGGCACCTGCTCTAACCCTTTAAACTTAACGGTAGTACCTAAGATAAGCAAAGACCGTACCAGCCAGCCGTTTAGTATATCTACGCTTTTTTTGTGGGCCTGGTAACCAAACACATTTAGGCAAAACCACTGTATGGGATGAAATATAACCAACAGCAATCCGAATGCCAATTAAAAAAGTACCGATAAGGGGTAAGACAACAGTTTTCGCATTTTACAATAAAAAATCGTGTAAAAGTAGTGTGTTTTTTTGGAATAATAAAAAAATTTAGTATGCAGGCATTTAATTTCAGATTTTAGAGGGTAGACTTTAGATTTTTCCCTAGGAGATAATAGATGAGAGACATAAGATAATAGGCTCTCGAAACATCTGAATAATCAGATTACAAAAAAACCATAAAACAAAAAAACCACGCCTTGCAGCGTGGTTCTCATTGTTATCTAAAATTAAAAAGACTAGCAGTATTCGTTGTAGGCCTCTTTAAGGTTATCGGCTATCATTTCTGCAGGTCGGCCTTCTATAACGTGGCGCTCCAGCATGTGTACAAGCTCACCGTTTTTAAACAGTGCCATGCTTGGCGATGACGGCGGGTAAGGGAACATAAGTTCGCGCGCGGCATCTACAGCTTCTTTATCTACACCGGCAAATACGGTGATTATGTTTGCAGGCACCTTATCGTTAGCAAGGCTCATACGTGCACCCGGGCGCGCATTACGCGCAGCACAACCGCAAACCGAGTTTACTACTACAAGAGTAGTACCTTCTTTTTCAATTTCTTTTTTTACGTCTTCGGCAGTAAATATTTCTTTAAACCCGGCCTCAGAAAGTTCGGCACGCATTGGTTTTACTAATTCTTCAGGATACATAACTGTACTAATTAAAGTTTTATGGCTACAAAGGTAAACAATTTTACATCTAAAAATATAAATGTATCAATTTTTGTTACAGAATATCGTTAGCCGCTTAGTTGCTTAGCTTCTGAGCGATTAAGCCTTCGCGATTCATTTAAAATTTATAATTCATCATTTAAAATAATCTACCCAGTAGTGCTTTAATAAACAAGCCTTTCGGGCAGCTCCAAATCACCTTCAGGTCGCCCCACAGCGAGGTTTCTTCATCTAAAAACCGAAACACGGGTGCCGCCTTACCCTTGCGGAACATAGCCGCGAAGATACCCCCTCCCTTTTTATTCGTTTTTGCCAAAATATCCAGCAGCAACAGGTCATAAAACCAAAAGCGGTTTACTTTATAAAACGTATTTAAAGGCGCATCTTTTTGCAGGAAGTTAACCAGCCTTTTACTCAGTTTGCTTGCATTTTTAAACGTGTAGCCCGTGCTGGCCTTTGTCCATCCGCCGGTAGAGCCTATATGCATTATGTTTTTTGAGTTTACATTCCAAAACCTGTAACTGGTCATGGGGATGCTGCCGCGTTCTTTGTCTACTATAGTGTATCCGCCTGCCCCAAGTTGCTGCACATAATCAGCTATAGCCTGCTCGTATTCTTTTTCGGGCAGCAGGTCTTTACTAAACAGCGTGTATTCTACAATGGCTTCGGTTTCGCTAAATGGCAGCACGTACATAAAGCGCGTGTTGCCTTTTTGCGGAACGCTGAAGTCCATAAACACCGGTACTTCGGGATTAAAAACCGCGTTATCGGTCTTTATATGCCACCCTATAAAATGCTGTTGCAGTACCGGATACTTTTTTTGCATGGCAGGCAGCGTAGCACAGTAAATACTGTTAAACAGCTTGCTACAGGTATACTCCGCTTCCGTAGTCTTAACAAGCACATCGGTGCCACGGTCGTTAAATGAAATTACCTTATCCTGAACCATAAAAATGTTTGGGTGTTTTGCCAACTCTAGCTTTACGTATGCGTAAAAGTCGGCGCCACGTATCATTTTGTAATGGTAATCATCAAAATCAAGCTCGGTGCGAAAATCTTCATTGGCAAACACCGCGGTATGCCAATTGCGGTACACTATGCTGTCCCATTCGCCCACGCCTTCTTCCCAAAAGCACCAGGTACGGTCGTTAGTGGCCTTGGCATCAGGATCCAGCAACAGTATATTTTTTTGCGTAAAGCTATCGGAAACCGCCATACGGTAGGCCGTAAGAAGCGCGGCCAGCCCTGCACCTGCAAAAATGTAATCGTAGTGTTTCATTAACCCAAAAATAATAACTAAACAGTACTATTTTTCGGGCGCTTATCACCAAAAGGTTTTTATATACGTTTAATATTTAATAGATTTGTTACCAGAGGGTTTCCGGTTGTTTTTGTGTTATCACCTGACTAAGCAATCTGAAATCTACACTCTGAAATCTGAAATCAAAATGATCAATAAGCGCCTACTCATTAAAAACCTGCTCGCTAATAACGACGAAAGTAGCTTTTATGATAAAAAGCGCCAGCTGAACCTGCACACTAAAGAAGGTAAAGCCAAATTTGTAAAACACATTTGCGCGTTGAGCAACAGTAACCCTAGCAATAACAGCTATATAGTGGTGGGCGTGGAAGACGGCAGCAATGACATAGTGGGCACCGACTTTTATGACGACAGCCGCATACAAAACCTGGTAAACGCCTTCCTGGAGAATCCGCCACAAATTCAGTACGAAAATATCCCCTTTCCTAACCTGCCCAAAGACCGGGTGGTAGGGCTGGTAACCATAAGCCCTAATGGCCGTACGGCTTATTTTAAAAAGAACGTGTACACCATACCGGCAGGCGCTATTTTCATGCGCAGGGGCAGTAACTCTATACCCGTAGATGCGCTGGTGGTAGAGCCTAACCGCCTTAATGAGATTATTGTAAACAGCGTAGAAAACAATTCGCGTAACAGTATAGAGCATACCCTTGAGGGGGTTATAGATTTTATAAACAACCGCCATAAAGATATGCCCGCGCACTATAAAGTGTTTAAAGAACTATTTGTAGTGTGCTGGGCCGGGCATAAAAAAGTGGTTAAAGGCAATACCTACTACAGCCGTGTAGACATAGAGCTTATAAACGAACAGATTAAACTGTTTTATTCGGCTTTAGATGAAGTGAGTATAGAATATACCGAAGAAACCTTTAGCATAACCGAATACGTAGCCCTGGGCCTTAACGACAAAACCAGCTACTATCCGCTGGAAAAACTTACCATTAGCTTTACTGATAAAGGCAGTTACCACATGGAAAGCCAACTGTTATTCGACCCTCCGCAGTACAACGAAAAGCTGATGCATCACATTTATAATTCGCAGCTGTCGCTATTGCGTAAACTGGAAAAAAACATTTACCTTACCGACCGCGAATACCGCGATGTAAGCAACATACCCAGTACCCTGATGATTTGCTACTTAAACGGTTTTGAAGATGCCAAGCAGCGCCTTGCAGATGCCAAGCCGTTACTAAAGGCTTTCCCAGACCCTGCCGTGTATGTATCGTTTAAGGAAGCCATGCGGGTATTACGCAAAATGAAGTACGACAGGCAGGTAAGTTAGATTAAGCGCTTATAAATATAAATTGTGTATAGATTATTCCTTCATTTCTGCCGTAATCTTTCTGTATCGTTCTAATTGATATCCACTCACCGAATATCTGTATACGCCGGATTTAGATTCAACTTTTATAATCGGGCTTAACTTTAGTAATTCAGGGGCTATATCAGCATTTTCGTAGTATGAAAAATTTTCTTCGTTTTTAGCATACCATTCTTTCCATATTGCAATGTCCTTGCGTGTTACTTTGTATATTGGCCCTATACCGTCGCCATCTATAAATTTAGCCTCATGTCCAGACAGGTTAATAAGCAAGTCTAGGTTTACAAATCGTACGATAGCGTTCTTTTTACCGGCAAGTTCTTTTTCAGTTTCTTCAATCATTTGAAATACATCGTCTGCCGCTTTATTTGGAAACTTACGCGGGGTACTTTGGCTGTGCAACAGTCCAAACAAAAACAGGAATAGTATTGTTACTTTTATTTTCATCATTGAATTATAAACACCGCGTGTAAAAACGATTTTTGTAAGTTTTAAGAAGAAGGAGGTGGCAATTCTTTTTGCAAAATACTAAATTTACACTTTACACACACTCTAAAAATCATTGTAATGGGCAGAACCCTTGTTATTGGCGATATTCACGGTAGCCTGCGCGCTGTAACCCAAGTTATGGAACGCGCTGCAGTAACCACGGCCGACCACCTTATTTTCCTAGGCGACTACGTAGACGGCTGGAGCCAAAGCCCTGAGCTTATTGATTTTTTACTTGATCTCAAAACTACCCATAAGTGCACTTTTATACGCGGTAACCATGACGACCTGCTTATGCAATGGCTGCATACCGGGGAATACAGCGAACAATGGTTTAACCACGGCGGACGTATAACTATGGAGCGCTACAACGCCCTTGCTGAAGACAAGAAACAAATCCACATACTATTTCTGGAAGGATTAAAGGACTACCATCTGGACGACGAAAACCGCCTGTTCGTGCATGCCGGTTTTACTAACGTAAACGGAATACATCACGAATATTTTCCGCGAATGTTTTACTGGGACCGTACTCTGTGGGAAACCGCACTGGCACTGGATACTTCTTTAAGCACAGAAGACGCGCTGTACCCAAAACGGTTTACACATTTTAAAGAAATTTTTATAGGTCATACTGCCGTTACCCGCATAGGACAAACCGTGCCGGTAAACAAAGCCAATATTTGGAACATAGACACCGGAGCTGCCTACCGCGGCCCTTTAACGATACTGGATGCAGACACCAAGCAATACTGGCAAAGCGACGGTGTAGATACCCTTTACCCTGACGAGGCCGGGAGGAATTAAAAAATATGAGGGCTGCCATTTGGCAGCCCTCATACATTCACAATCATAAGGAAACTAACTTACCAACCTAAAGTTAAGTTATCTAAAAAGGACATTGCATTTATTATAGTGCAGGTTGCAACACGCGTGATATTTTGTGTATAACACCGTTTGCCGCCTGAATATCTACCGCAGTAATGTTACTTGTGTTACCCGCCTGGTCTGTAATACGGGCACCGCCTGTTACGTTGATGGTAATGTTTTGTGCCGGGTTTGTAATCATTGGCACTGGCAGATTATCTGAAAGCTGTGTAGACAGTACGTTACCAGAAGTTACATGGTATTGAAGCACTTTAGTTACCTGAGCTGCTGTAGCACCCACTGCAAAACCTGTACCTGTGGTAGCCGCTGTAAAGGCAGCATTATCAGGAGCAAATACAGTTAGTGGCGACGTATTAGTAGAAAGTGCTGCAGCCACCGCGCTCTGGTCGCCAAAAGTATTGGTTGTTAACACGGTTTCAAGCGTATCAAAATCAGGATTTGCTTTAACGTGAGATACTAATGTTGGCAATGCTATAACACGGTTTACTATGTGTATAACACCGTTGCTGGCAGCTACGTCTGCTGTCGTTACTACAGCACCACCGTTATCTATACCGCCATTAATGGTTACTCCACCAGAAGTGTTTATAAACATGCTTATTTTACTGGTAGATGAAGCGCTTCCTGTAGCCTCTGTTTTTACATAACCGGTAGTAAGGTTTGTAGAACGTGCTACAGTACCGGCAATTACGTGGTTTAGCAGTACCTGTTTTAATGTAGCCACAGGAACCTTGTCGATAGATGAAAAGTTGTTTGCCTGTAAAAACCTGTTAAAGGCATCATTTGTAGGAGCAAATACAGTAAACTGTCCGCTACCGTCCAGGGTAGAAACAAGGTCAGCACGGGTTAGTGCCTGAACAAGGATTGAAAAATCGCTGTTAGCCGAAGCTACATCAACAATGGTGTTTTGTGGAGTAGTGTTGTTGTTATCATCATCATCGCAGCTTATAAAAGCAGTAGCAACAAATAACAATAACGCCGAAAGTTTTAGCATCTTTAATTTCATAGCTATTTAGTTTATAGTTAATTATGACGCTAAATTATGCACGAAAACCTTTTTGTTTAACTTTTTTAGCAAAACATTAAACATTGTAAGATTAGTTATGCCAAAAATTCATATTTCGAATAAATTGACTCAACATTTGTTAAAATCGCAAAATCACGCCCTTATAAATTATAATAATGCAACAAAGCCCCCGAATAACGGAGGCTTTGGTTATGATTGTTTGTAAAAGATTAGTAGCTAAGAAATCACTTCGCCATTCCCTACACCACCGGTATCAGGGTTAACAAAAACAAGCTTGCCCTCGGCGTTTTGGGTCATTAGTATCATACCCTGGCTTTCTACTCCACGAAGTGCACGTGGGGCAAGGTTAACCAGTACTGTAACACGCTTGCCTATAACTTCTTCCGGAGAGAAACTCTCGGCAATACCCGATACTATAGTACGCACATCTATACCGGTATCTACTTTAAGTACCAGTAGTTTGTTAGCCTTTGGCATTTTCTCAGCCTCAAGAATAGTACCCGTACGTATATCCATTTTGGCAAAATCATCAAACTGGATTAAATCCTTTTGTGGAGCAGCTACCTTATTTGCCGCTTTGTTAGCCGTTTTAGTAGCTTCCAGTTTGTCGACCTGAGCTTGTATGGCCTCGTCTTCTATCTTAGTGAAAAGCAATTCTGCTTCGCCAATAACGTGTCCTGCCTTAATCAGGTCGGTCTTTGTATTGATATCATTCCATCCAAAGCTATTATCTAGCTTAAGGATGTTTTTAAGCTTCCCGGCAGTAAACGGTAAGAAAGGCTCACTCAGTACCGCTAAGGCAGTGGCTATTTGCAGCGCTACATACATTTGGGTTTTTACGCGCTCAGGGTTGTCTTTAATCACTTTCCATGGCTCCTCATCGGCAAGGTACTTGTTTCCAAGACGTGCCAGGTTCATCAGCTCGCTAAGTGCCTCACGGAAACGGTAGCGCTCTATACTGCCTGCAATTACCGCCGGGTAGGCACGCACTTCGGTAAGGGTATCCTCGTCTACCTCACTAAATTCGTTAGGGGCAGGCACTTCGCCATTGTAATACTTATTGGTAAGTACCACCACACGGTTAATAAAGTTGCCAAATACAGCCACAAGCTCGTTATTGTTACGCGCCTGGAAATCTTTCCAAGTAAAGTCGTTATCCTTAGTTTCAGGGGCTGTTGCCGTAAGCGAATAACGCAGTACGTCTTGCTGGCCCGGGAAATCCTGAAGGTATTCGTGCAGCCATACCGCCCAGTTTTTACTGGTGCTCAGCTTATTGCCTTCAAGGTTAAGGAATTCGTTTGCCGGAACATTGTCCGGTAGTATGTAGCTGCCTTCTGCTTTAAGCATAGCAGGGAATATTACGCAGTGGAAAACAATATTATCTTTGCCTATAAAGTGTACCAGCTTGGTGTCGTTGCTTTTCCAGTACGGTTCCCAGTCTTTACCTTCACGCTCCGCCCACTCTTTTGTAGATGATATGTAGCCAATAGGTGCATCAAACCAAACGTACAGCACTTTACCTTCGGCACCTTCCACAGGGACCGGAATACCCCAATCAAGGTCGCGGGTTACGGCACGTGGTTTAAGGCCGTCTTCCAGCCATGATTTTACCTGTCCGTACACGTTTGGTTTCCAGTCTTTTTCGTGCCCTTTTAATATCCACTCACGTAAAAAGCCGTCGTATTGATCCAGCGGTAAAAACCAATGCTTTGTAGATTTCAGCACGGGTGCTGTACCGGTTATGGTAGATTTAGGATTTATAAGATCTGTAGCGTTTAATGAAGTACCACATTTTTCGCACTGGTCACCATACGCCTCTTCATTACCACACTTAGGGCAGGTACCGGTTACAAAACGGTCGGCCAGGAACTGCTGTGCTATTTCGTCAAACAACTGCTCTGTTACTTCTTCAATAAACTTGCCTTCGTTGTACACTTTCTAAAACAATTCCTCA
>JAAXJD010000009.1:31946-42843 GCA_012270005.1 Flavobacterium sp.
GAATTCCGAAGCGGTATCATGGTGTATTTTAGCCGACGTACGCGAATAATTATCAAATGAAATCCCGAAATCCTCAAACGAAGTTTTTATAATATGGTGGTATTTATCTATAACTTCCTGCGGGGTAATGCCCTCTTTTTTAGCCTTCATAGAAATGGCCACACCGTGCTCATCGCTACCGCAAATAAAAGCTACGTCCCTGCCCTGAAGCCTCAGGTAGCGGGCATAAATATCACTTGGCACATAAACCCCGGCAAGGTGACCTATGTGTATGGGGCCGTTAGTGTACGGTAATGCGGCGGTTATGGTATATCGTTTCGGGTCTTGTAACATATCGTGGAGTTGAAATTTACCTGCAAAAGTACAAATAAATTGCACTACTACCACTGCTGCATTATGGTATGAAATTTGGAGGTAATTAAAGCAATATCAACAACCTTTTTTTGAGTAAATTTGCACACACGGAAAATAATAGCCCATGTTTTTTAATTTTTTACAAAATACGTGCAGGGTTTTTCTCTGCCTTGTGTTGTTTTCCGTTACCGTAAACGCCCAACACCTTATGAAATTACCGCCATACCTTACAAAAGGAGATACCGTAGGCATACTTGCCACCGCCCGAAAAATAGACCACGAACCGCTGGAGCCTGCCATACAACTACTTAAAAGCTGGGGGCTGAATGTTGTTGTGGGCAAAACCGTGGGGCTGGACAACCACCAGCTTGCGGGAGCCGACTGGCAGCGTGCAGCCGATTTCCAAGAAATGATAAATAACCCCGCCATAAAAGCCATTTGGTGTGCTAAAGGTGGGTATGGTACGGTGCGTATGGTAGACCGTATAGATTTTACCCATTTTAAAAAGAAGCCGAAATGGCTCATAGGCTTTAGCGATGTTACGGTGCTGCACAGCCATATAAACAATATGGATGTAGCCACCATACACGGCATTATGTGTGCCAGCGTAAGTACCGCTACCCCACAGGCAAAGGAAAGCCTGCACAAAGCGCTGTTTGGCGAAAAAATAACCTACAGCGTACCGGCGCATAAATTTAATAAAACAGGAAAAGTTTCGGGGGAACTGGTAGGGGGAAACCTCTCTGTGCTGTTTAGCATTGTAGGTTCGCGTTCTGAAATGGACTATAAGGGTAAAATCCTGTTCTTGGAAGACCTGGACGAGTACCTGTACCACGTAGACCGCATGCTTATTAACCTGGAGCGAAACGGCTACTTTAAAAATGTAAAGGGCATAGTAATAGGAGGCTTTACTAAAATGCGCGATAACGATACCCCTTGGGGACACTCTGCACTGGAAATTCTTAAAGAAATTACACAGGAGTACAACATACCGATTTGCTTTAATTTCCCGGCGGGCCACATTACCGATAACCGGGCTTTAGTTTTTGGCAAAGAGGCAACCCTTGAGGTTACCCAGACCGGCACTAAGTTAAGTTTTGAATAATGGCCGACCATAACGACTTAGGCAAAGAGGGTGAACAGGCTGCCGCCGATTTTTTAAAAAAAGAAGGCTACAAAATATTGCACACTAACTGGGTTTTCCAAAAAGCCGAAATAGATATTATAGCGCAAAAAGATAACATACTTGCTGCTATTGAGGTTAAAACACGTTCATCGCTGGAGTTTGGGCTACCGCATGAATTTGTAAAACCTGCCAAAATAAAGCTTTTGGCAAAGGCCATGAACCACTATGTAGAAGATAACGACATAGATGCCGAAGTGCGGTTTGATATTGTTTCAGTTCATAAAAACGGGGGTAATTTTGAGCTGGAACATTTAAAAGATGCATTTTTCTTCTTTTAAAAGTGTTAAATTTACAACAATTTGTTTAATTTTATATATTTGTAATCCCAAGGTAAACACACACAACGAGTTACACCTATGAAAAACATCTCATCAGTAGTAGAACAGAACATAAAAACTAAACCATTCCTGCTCAGTGCCCTGTCGCAGGGAATTATTAACCTAACCTCTCTTGCCCGTACCATGATGCCCGAGCTGGAACAAGAACTCGGCAAAGACATTAAGCAAGGCGCTGTAGTTATGTCTTTAAAAAGGCTGTCGGAAGACCTTGATTTTAGGGTTAACCACAAAATAGTTAAGGTACTTAAAGGCATAGGGGAAATTACGGTACGTTCATCACTTACCGATTTTACCTTTTCTGTTAGCGATACCATACTTAGCAGGCAGGCAGAACTTATTAACAGCATTAATGCCAATCCCGATGTTTTTTACACCTCATCACGTGGGGTAAACGAAACAAACATTGTGGTAAGCAGCAGCATGAACCACATTGTAGACAGGCTTTTTGCCGATGAAAAAAAGATAGAGCGCAATGATAACCTTGCCTCTATTACGGTAAAGCTACCTAAAGACAATATTAATACCCCGGGTATTTACTATTACATTTTCCAAAGGCTTGCCTGGGAAGGTATAACCATAATTGAAGTTATTTCTACCTCATACGAGTTTACCATACTGGTAAATGAAGACGAGGTAGACCTGGCATTTAAGGTAATTAAAGACCTTAAAACCAATAGCTAAAATCACTTTACATGAAAAAAATTACACTTCTTATGGCGCTGTTTTGCGCCATAACTGTTTTTTCGCAAAAACGTATCCCTGCTCAGGTAATGAACCTAGTTAAAAATAATACTTTTTTTAAGCCGGTAGCACCACTCACCGTAAATAATGCATTGCACCCTGCTACAGATAAACTTGTAAACAATGCTACCTATGCTACACTTAGCGTGGCACAATCGACAGATATTGCACAAAATAAATATCCGTACCTGGAACTTGCTGTACCGTATAATGGTAGCACCATTACGTTACAACTGTACCGCGCAGAGGTAATGGCACAGGGATTCCACGTAGATACAGATAAACAAAAAAATAACGCATACAGCGCGGGAGCTTACTACAGGGGTATTATAAAAGGTAATTACAACTCGGTAGCGGCTATAAGCTTTTTTAACACCGGAATGACCGGTATAATTTCAGGAGGCAAACTTCAAAACCTGGTTATAGGAAAGCTTAAATCAAGCAGGGAAGATTACATCATTTACTCTGATGCTAACCTTGAAATAAACAGCGCCTTTAAATGTGCTGCTACAGACAAAGGCACGGTACCCGGTTTTTCCCCGAAAAAGAAACAGGAACGAAATGTGCAGACTACACGATGTGTAACACTGTATTTTGAAGTAGATTATATGCTGTATGAGGGTAACAATTATAGTGTTACCGAAACTACCGACTGGATAACCGCACTGTTTAACAATGTACAGACACTGTATAACAACGATGGTATAGACACAGCTATAAAATCAGTATTTGTATGGACAGAGCCAGACCCTTACGATGGTGTAGGCTCCAGCGATTACCTGTATCAGTTTTATGCTAACAGGCCCTCTTTTGATGGAGATGCCGGTATGCTGGTGGGCGATGACGAAGGCGGACTGGGCGGTGTAGCCATAAGTATAGCCGGGCTTTGCAGCACTGAAAACGTAAGCTATAGCGACGTAGATCTTTATTTCGAAGATCTGCCCGTATTCAGCTGGGACGTAGAAGTTGTAACCCATGAACTGGGGCACCTATTTGGTTCGCCACATACCCACGGCTGCTACTGGAACGGCAACGATACTGCTATAGACGGCTGCGGTACATCGGCAGGCTATGTAGAAGGTAACTGTGATCAAGGGCCGTTACCTGATCCTGAAACCGGTGGAACCATAATGAGCTACTGTCACCTGGTAGATGGGGTGGGTATCAATTTTGCCAATGGATTTGGACCACAACCCGCACAGCGTATAAGAGAACATATTTCATTTTCACTGTGCCTTAGCGCAGACTGTATAAACACTTGTTTTAATGATGTTGCAGATGTAAATGTGATAGATGTTTCCACCAATTCGCTAATGGTAAAGATAAAATATGACGAAGCCGAGCAATCTCCGGGGCCATGGCAAATAGCCTATGCACCTTACGGGCAAACGCCTTCTAACTGGCAGGAACCTACCAGCAACCCGGTTATTTCTGTTAATGGCCTTAACACAAACACCTACTATTCTGTTGCCGTAAGGCGGGCGTGCAGCGACGTACAGGTAACCCCCAGCCAGCAGGTTGTAGCAATGACCGCAGGAGACTGGTGTAACCAAACGATAGTGTGGAAAGATCCTGATGGGAATAATAACTATGCCGACGGACAAAAAGCGGTACGCCTTATAAAAGCAGAACCCGGAAGCCAGATAACCGTTAATTTTTCTACGTTTGTAACCGAAATCGGTTTTGATTTTATGTACGTATATGAAGGAGCCGGTACAGATGGCAACCTTCTAGGAACCTATGATGGCAGTACTCCGGCAGAATCGTTTGTTATAAATGGCGGTGAAGCGCTTAGTTTTGTGTTTGTATCTGATGCGTTTGTAAACTTTGACGGATGGCAGGCTAACATAAATTGCACCCTTAATACTACCAGCCACAACTTTAAAAACATGAGTTTTTATCCTAACCCGGTAAACAACAAACTAACAATAAACACTACCGAAGGTATAGAGCATATAGCCATATACAACGTAGCGGGGCAACTACTAACCGATAAGCAGGTTACAGCAACAAACAGCCTTGTTACAGACATGAGTGGTTATGCTGCCGGCGTCTATTTTATTAAAATAAACAACAGCCGTAGCAGTGCTACCCTAAAAATAATAAAGCAGTAACAGTTACACGCTATTTATAAATAGAAAATGCAGCGCCAAGCGCTGCATTTTCTATTTTGTACCGTCTTTTATAATCAATACGGGGATTTTTACTTTGTGCCGGACCGCATCTACTGTAGTACCAAACAACAGGTCTTTAAAGAAGTTGTGGCCGTGGGCTCCCAAAATCAATATATCAAAGGTACCATCTGTATTGATAACCTGGGGTATCTGTTTTTTAGGGCTACCAAAGCTGAGTTGGGTTTCTACATGGTAACCCGCTTCGGAGAGACTTTTACTGTAGCGCTGCAGGTATTCCATATCGGTATTGGTCTCATAGTCCTGAGCCTGGTCGCCGTGCAGCATGGCCCCTACGGTTTCTACAATGTGTATAAGAGTGTATTTTGCTTCCCTGCCGCCAAGCTGTAGCGCACTGGAAAGTGTTTTTTCATCAGTGCGGCTAAAATCAAGCGCTACCGCTATGTTACGGTACATTTGTATATCGGGCAAGGTACGTATGGCAGCCGGTGTAAGGTGTGGCACTATGCCAGGAACAGCCCTGCCCTTCCTAACCAAAGGCTCTATGGTAATATAAAGCAATAAAACAGCCGCTGCAAGCGCTATTGGTACCACAAACATCCATATATACTCCGGATGGGAAGATGTGGCCAGCCAGCCCTTTATTTCATCAAAAACAAGCTTTACATTAAGCCCTACAATAACGAGCGCTATTATCCACGATGCCGCTTTAGTTATAGGGCCTATGGCAAACTCGTTCATACGGCTCTTATCACTCACAAAATGAATGAGTGGGATAATTGCGAAGCCCAGCTGCAGGCTTAGCACCACCTGGCTCAGTACGAGTAAATCGCCCGTAGCCGAATCGCCAAAGTATACAATGGCTATAAAAGCCGGAGCAATGGCAACAATACGGGTAATAATACGCCGTACCCATGGCTGTATGCGCAGGCTAAGATAACCCTCCATAACTATTTGCCCAGCAAGGGTACCGGTAACCGTACTGCTTTGCCCTGCGGCAATAAGCGCCAGTGCAAACAATACGGCGGCACTGCTTCCCAGCATGGGTTCCAGCAGCTTGTGCGCATCTTGTATATCGGCTATTTCATGCAGGCCATTAGTAAAGAATGTGGCCGCCGCAAGTATCAGGATGGCTGCATTTACAAAAAACGCAAGGTTAAGGGCAATAACCGAGTCAATCAGGTTATAACGTATGGCTTGCTTTATACCTTTAAACGACCGGTCGAATTTACGGGTTTGCACCAATGAGGAATGCAGGTACAAATTGTGCGGCATAACCGTAGCACCTATTATACCTATGGCTATGTATAAAGCCGCGGTGTTGGGCAATGAAGGTACAAGACCTTTAACAATTTCGCCTGCATCGGGTTTTGCAAAAAACATTTCCGCCAAAAATGAAAGCCCTATAATGCTGATAAGCCCAATGATGAAGGCTTCCATTTTTTTTATACCCTTGTTCATAAGGAACAGCAGTAAAAACGTATCGAGCATAGTAATGCTTACGCCCCACAACATAGGCAGTTTAAACAACAGGTTAAGCCCTATGGCCATACCCAGTACTTCTGCAAGGTCGCAGGCAGCTATAGCCACCTCGGCCAGCAAGTACAAGAAGAAGTTTATGGCTTTAGGATACGTTTCCCGCGATGCCTGTGCAAGATCCCTCCGGGTAACAATACCTAAACGCGCACTAAGGCTTTGCAGCAACAACGCCATAATGTTACTCATAAGCAGCACCCATATAAGGCTGTAGCCAAACTGGCTTCCGCCGGCTATATCTGTAGCCCAGTTTCCGGGATCCATATAACCTACGCGTATCATATAGGCAGGCCCGAAGAAAGCCAGTACTTTTTTCCATCCGGTAACATTTTGCCCTGCGTTTACTGACTCGAGCACTGCTTCCAGGGATTGTGTTTTTTTATTTGGCAGACGCTTAATGTTATACGGGTTTTACAAACAGGTTGCCTGCTATTTTGTTAGACACGGTAAGTTCGCGGTCTTTAATTTTAATATTTACAGAAAAGTCAAAATCTTCCCTACCCAATACTTCTATAACCGCCCCCAGAGCTATTTGCTGTTTATCTAAGTATTGTAAAAACGGTGCACTACTGTCTTTTACGCCTACGCAAAGTACCTTTTTACCCACATTGATTTCAGAAAGCAGCTTTTTTTCTACCGATGCAATGTTTCCCTGAACGTCGGGTATTGGGTCGCCGTGAGGGTCTTCGGTAGGAAAACCCAAAAACTCATCGAGCTTATTAATAAGCTTATCTGATTTTATATGCTCCAGTTGTTCGGCAACATCATGTACCTCATCCCAGCTAAAATCAAGTTTCTCCACCAGGAAAAGTTCCCAAAGGCGGTGCTTGCGTACAATCATCAGGGCTGCAAAACTACCCGCTTCTGTAAGCTGCACTCCCTGGTACTTTACGTAATTAGCCAGTCCTTTATCGGCAAGTTTCTGAATCATATCTGTTACAGAAGATGGCTTGCTCTCCATAACGCCTGCTATGGCATTAGTGCTAACTCCTTTGCCGGTTTGCTGTGATAAGTGGTATATAACCTTTAAGTAATTCTCTTCAGAATGTGTCATTTACAAAAACAATAATAACAAATATACCAAAAAATAAAGCAGCTCATAAAATCATTTTTAGATTAAACTAAAAATTAACGAAGCCGCAAAAATAAAGCAGCTGTTATTGCTGCTTTATTTCTTTTATATCGGTTTGTTTTACCCAACCCACATTATCGTCGGGCAACTGGATTTTTTTCCAGCCATCCTCGGCTTGCATAACGTTTACTTTAGTACCCGAGTGCAGGATAAATGCATCCTGAGCCGCCTCCCTTGGTTCTGATTTTACCGTTATTACCTCAGGGAATACTATAGCGTAGTTTTCGCTGTTTTTCTGGGTTTTTACATAAATGGCAGCCACTACACTCAGTGCAAGCAACCCTGCCGCTACAAACATCCCCACAAAGAAGATACGTTTTACCAACGCCACTCCCGAGAAATAATACCCTACAAAAAGCAGCAGGAATACTACCGAAAATGACACCGCTATCCACGCCCAGGTGTTGTAATGATACTGGCCTGTGGCATTATAAATCAGCTTAGAAAAACCTACACGCGGTGTAGCTTTTATATCGTCTATGGCCATTTTTTTTGCAAAGCCCAGATTTACTGTAACATCTTTATTGCCGGGATCCAGCCATAATGCTTTTTCATAATTATATACCGAAGGAGCCACCTGGTTTAATTTATAGTAGGCATTCCCCAGGTTAAAATATACCTCGGCAGATTGCTTACCTTGTTTCAGGATGCCTTCATACTGCTCCGCAGCACCTTTGTAATCTCCTTTTTTGTACAGTGCATTGCCCTGCTCAAAGCTCTGCCCAAAGGTAAGCCCTGTGATTAAAAGTATTGCTATGTAAATTATGTTTTTCATATTACAATTTTCCGTTAATAACCCTTCGAACACCATCTTTAAGTAACACCACATTAAAGTTGATTAAGAATCCTAACTTACAGCCTGATAACTTTAAATATGTTAAAAGCTGAGCCAAATGTATATCCTTAAGATTGTCCACAGCCTTAACTTCTATGATAAATTTATTTTCGACAACTATATCAGCTCTATATCCTACGTTCAGTTGTATTTCTCCATATTCTAAAGACATCGGCTTTTCTTTTTCAACAAATAGGCCTGCCTGGTAAATCTCATAACAAAGACATTCTGTATAGGCACTCTCAAGAAGTCCCGGGCCAAGTCTCTTATGAACTTTTAGCGCACAATCGAGAACTATCTTTGCTATTTCATTTTCTGTCATTTGTTTTATCTGGATTTTACCACAAAGTTCACAAAGTTTTTCACCAAGCCATGATTTAAACACTCTAAAAGCTGACTTCGTCATTTAACAAAGGACACAAAGCTTTGTGAACTTCTAAATTTGGGCTAAGCCCAAATCTTTGTGATATATAATACATTGTGTTCTTACTTTATACCTGTGAACTTTGTGAAAACCTTTGTGAACTTAGTGGTAAAAAAACATTCTTAATACACTCTAAGACACCTGTTTCTCTAAACTTGTGATTACACTCACCGCGCTATCGTAATCCTGCTGCATGGCCGTATCAGATGACGGTGCGTATCGTGCAAACTCACAACCGTCCATAATACGGCTAAACGCATCTACCGTTTCCGGGCTAGCGTTTCGCGACAGCAGTAACTCGCGGATATTATCCCGGCTAAGTTCGCTGGTTTCTATACGCAGTTTCGCTTTAAGGAAATTGTGTAATGCTTTTTCCAGGGCCAGGTAAAACGGCTCTTTGCTTCCCAGTTGCTTTTTAGCAGCAGTAAGGTACTTTTTAGCCAGCTTATTGTTAGTACGTATTTTACTACCCACTACATCGCTGTCATACGCTTCTTTTTTCTTGCGTGCCAATACAATAACCGGAATAAACGCAAACGGAGCAACTAACAGCACGTAGAACAACGTAGAGCCATAGAAATCATCGGCTTCCTGCGAACGCAGTGTAGTTTCGGTAGCTATATAGCGGAACGTTTCGGTAGGTTTTACCTCATGCTTGGCCGACTGCGCTTTGTGTGCTTCGGCTACACTTTCCGGAACGTTAAGTACATCAATCATTATTTCCTCACTGGTTTTTGTATGGTATTTACCCGTTGCAGGGTCAAACCATGAGAAGGTTAATGGCTTTATAGGATACTTACCCTTACTGCCAGGCACTATGGTATATACATCGGCTATGCTGCCTACCATACCCGTAAGCGGTGTTTGTACATTTTCCTTATGTTCAGGATCATACGTTTCAAGCGCAGCCGGAACTTCCGGCTTTGGCAGGTTAAACAGTTTAAGGTTACCCTTACCACTTACACTAACCGTAAGCTGAATAGACTCGCCATTTTTGCTGGTCGTTTTATCCGGAGTTACTTGAAAATCAAAGTTACCCACTGCCCCGCTAAAGTCGGCCGGCTTACCATTTTCCGGCAATGGCTTTACATTAATATAGTTGGTCCCTGTAGACGTACTGGTTTTGGTTTGCGTCATAAACGGACGCCCGAAGAAGTCGGTCTTACCACTCGGCACCTCTACAATCAGCTCATCTATAAGCGGTTCCAACTTTAACTTGCCCGCTTTTTGAGGATATAATACCGCCTTGCGTACCACAACATACCTGTAAGGTTTACCGTTGTAAGTACCCTGTTCCACTTTCATGTGCTGACCATCTACCACCTCTATCTGGCTCCAGAAGTCGTTGTATTTTGGGCTTGTTTTTTCGGCAAACTGTAATACGCTGCTGTTAGGGCTTACGTAAAGTTTATAAACCACGTTAACAGGCTGGTTTACATAAGGATTTGTGTTCTGCACTTCTGCCACCAGGTGTATACCATCATTAGGATTAGCTGCACGTGCGGCCTGTTCGGCCTGCTCCTGTTGTTGCCTGCGTTGCCCGAAAGGATCAAACGGGTCAAATGGGTCATAGCGTTGTGGCTGTGGTTGCGGGTTAGGATTTGCCACGGCATCGCCCACGGTTATTTTAAAGGGTACGGTTTTATACACTGTACCATCTATTTCTATAGTAGCCTGACCTACGGTAAATGTACCTTTTGCTTTAGGAACAAGCACATACGTATACGCTTTACTAAAGGAGGTTTTACCGTTAATCCATGAATTGCTTATGCTTTGTCCCGGGCCCGAAACATTAAATCCCTGAAATGACGGAGGATTAAAGTTATCCCCATCTTTATTCATGCTAAACTCTACACGCAGCTTTTCGTTTATCCCGATTTTGGTACGGCTGGGTGTAGCCTTAAACTCTACCTGCGCCTGTAGGGCCTGTAGGGCCTGTAGGGCAAAAAGGAATAATATGGCTAAATACTTCTTCATTGTTCGTTTACAAAAAATGGAAAATCCACGTCAAAAATATTGCATTTACTGCACTTAAAGCATAATCAGGTAACCTATTACCAGTCTTTTTCAGGCTGTACCTGCTGGCCCCTTACTTTTTTACCGTTCTTTACCTTATCCTGAACTTTCTTCTCTTCGTTGTTCATGGCATCCAGAAGCCGCTGCATCTGGTCGCGGTTAGGGCTGGCTTTAGTAGGCTCAGGCGGTCCTTTGTCCTGTTT
>JAAXJD010000009.1:42853-43542 GCA_012270005.1 Flavobacterium sp.
CCACGGCTTCAGGGCGGTCATGGCGTCATCCCGCAGCAGCCGCTGCATCTGGGCGCTGTTAGGCCTGGCGTTAGTACGCGCACGCTGTCCTGTGTCCCTGTTGTCTTTGCCATCGCCGTTGTTTTTATCTTTGTTATCGCCCTTATTATTGTTGTTGTCTTCTTTATCCTTCCCTTTGTCCTTATCCTTATCCTTGTCCTTATCTTTATTATCGCCTTTATTAGGATCCTGGTTTTTGTCCTTATCCTTTCCGCCTTTATCTTTTTGATTTTTATCCTTGTTGTCTTTATTATCATTTTTCTTAGGCGGGGGCGGAGGATTGTTTTTAAGCATCTCCTTTGCAAGAGCGTAGTTGTATCTTGTTTTTTCGTCGGAAGGATTATTTCTCGAAGCATTTTGATACGCATCTAAAGCCGTATGATATTGTTTTAATTCAATTTATGAAGACCACAAAAAAAATAAAGATAGTATTATAATGTTTTCTGCGTTAGCACCCTTAGGACTAGAAGTTGTTAGAGGACAGATAGCAAATGACACACTCTATTTTATTGATAGAGTGAATAAAAAATATCAAATAACCGCATTGAACTCATTAAACACAACAGGTACATCAAAGTATAGCGTTAAAGACATGATAAACGCCTTATTTCTAGCAGATGATCCTGCTCCAGACCAAAAAGAAAAGATAA
>JAAXJD010000009.1:43552-44117 GCA_012270005.1 Flavobacterium sp.
TCTACAGCCTTATCATATTGTTTTAATTCCATTAAGGCATTTCCCATATTATGAAACGCCTGATATTTCTCCTGCTTGGTTTTGGCGTTTTCTATTGCCCTGCTGTAGGCAAATGCGGCTTCTGCCGGTTTTTTCTCCCTGTATATGGCATTACCCAGATTATACGACGAAATAGACTGTGTAGGGTTGTTACTGCCCGAAATACGGTATTGTGCCTCAGCTTCCGGGTAGTTTTTTGCCTGGTACTCGTCGTTACCTTTTGGCAGGTTTTTATCTTTAATTTCCTTTTCGGGTTGCTTATCCTGCGAAAAAGCCACAACGGCACAAAGCAGCAGGCATACTGTAAGTACTCTTTTCATTATTCTTTTTCGTTAAACAGGTTAAGTTTTGTAATCCAGGATGTTTTGCGGTCCAGTAAAAATATATCCAGGAACAACAGCAGTAATGCTGCGCCAAGGAACCACTGGAACTGCGACTCGTACAAGGCTACTTCTTTTGATTCAAACTCTTTTTTCTCTATGTTTTCCAATGCTTTTTTTACATAATCGGTAACCTCGCGGGTTGT
>JAAXJD010000167.1 GCA_012270005.1 Flavobacterium sp.
CATAGTCATTGGAAAAGTTATACATCACTTGCAGCCCTAGTGTTGTAACTAAAGCTAATGCAAGGATTCCCCAGTTTTTATGCCCCTGCGACATGGCATAAAAACTACCTACTAATATACCTGAAACCGATAACGGCAGTGTCCTTAATCGTGCGGCTTCAAGCCACGCTTTTGCATTAGACATCTTCTGTGTTTATTTTAAATTATAAATTATAAATTTTGAATGTGACTGGTCGAGAAAAAAAACCGAATCAATAAATCTTATTAAATCACATCCAGTTTTTATTGCCCGACTCTACCTGGTACAACCAGTAATTGGCAAGTTTTTGTAACTGGCTAAAACGCGCCACACCAAAGTTTACCTGTCCACCCGCTGTGTAAAGACGAACCGTACCCACATCGCTCCACTTCTGCCAAAAAAACTGCTGTAGTTTAACGGACTGGATTTTGTGCGGCTCTAAAATATCGTTATCTACATCCCAGGCACCACGTTGACGGATGATAAATTCCGGCGAAACGTATAGCCTGCTGTTTCTGTATGCAAAGTAAATAAGTATCCCTGCAAACAGCACATAAACAGGTGTGAAAATTAACGCTTCTTTAGCCTCAGGAACAAAAAAAGTATAGGTGTAAAATATGGCGAAAGGAAGCAGTATAAACTTAAATACCTCAAAAATGGCTTTCCTTATGTTAGGCAGCACTTCAAACCCACGCTCCGGCATTTCAGAATATATAAATCGGAGTAATGCATCTTTTTCAGATGTGCTTAGTCCCGGTATTTCCATCATCATTTTAAGGCGGTCCTTGGTTGCCTCAAGGTCTGATGCCTGCCTGATCTTAAGATCTGTTATGTCAAATTTTTTCTGGAAGTAATTACGCCCAACCGTAAGTATCTGAACACGTTGGGGTTTTATAATAGTGTTGCGTGTATTGATTAATCCATGCGATAGTAATAGCGTGCCATCTTCTTTTGTGACCTTAAAGTCGAAAAACTTTAAAATGGTGCGCCCAAGATTTACCGCCAGCATAAGGAATAGTATAAAAACCGTTATGGTGGCTATAGACCGCAGCAGGAAATCCATACTAACATATTCGTCTAAAAATGAAGAATCAGTATGGCTAAAGGTAAGGAAGTCATCTAAATGCTGCCATGTAGATATAAAGAATGCCAGTATAAGGCCAATACTCCTTATGTAATTACTGGTAATACCTGTTTTTAGAAGGCTTAAAAAACTGATGCGTATAAACGGACGGGCTTGTTTTTTTGCCGTATATGTTTCGTCTGTAGCATCATGATCTTTTTGTACCTTATAATTGAGCAGGCGTTCCTCAAGGGCTATAGCCTGGGTGTGGCTCATCGCCTTAATTTTAACCTCCGTTTTTCCACTTCCGGCGGTGTCTACTTCCAGCCCATGTACTTTTAAAATACGTTGCAACAGGTTTTGGTTGATGTTAACCTGCTGTATGCGGTTAAGTGGTATGGCAATACGGGTTTTGCTCAAAATGCCTTTTTTAACCACAAACTCCCCTGTGGCTTCATCAATATAAAACGTAAAATTAAGATATTGTAAATAACCTATAATGATGCCCGCCACAAGAAGTAGCCCCGCAAGAACGAGTAAAAATCCTTTCTTTTCTCCATTAAAAACCGCTACAATAAATAAAGGGAAAAGTGCCCGCACATTAGACTGGAGTGAGTCGGCCGCTAGCACAACAATACCTATAAGCGACTGACGCTGTGGAGTATTAAAATCATGCTTCATGGGGATGGTTATCTACGTTATCATCTTCGGCTGCGGTAACGGCACGTGTGTACAAGTCGTCAACGTCCTGTTTATCGCCAGTGCTTTTATCAATCTTATTGGCAATAAGATGCTTTACGGCGCCGCACTCTACTTCCTCCAGTCCGGCGAATACAATATCGCTACCGGTGCCACCGGCGGGGAACACCCCAATACTGGAAAGCCCCAGCCAGCGCGAAACCACGCCTTCGTGTTCGGCAACGTGCTGTATACGGTTATAAGGTATTATGGTAGTGGTAACACTTATGGCGCCGCTGCGGTAAATAACATCGTGCTCCCTAAAAGCGTAGCCCTTGTTACGGTAATTAATCAGTTGTACCAGCATAGATACCACAAGCAATACCGCATAGGCTATTGTAGCATAGCCCCAGTATTGTGTAAGCTCTTCTACAAAATAAAAAAGGGCACCTGCAGCCACTGCAATAGCCCCGAAGGTTAAGCCGAGATTTGCCCAAACCACCTTCATATAAAGCGGGTGTATGGGGTTAAGTTCAGCATGCTGGTATTGCGGCAGTTGAAGGGTGTCTATAGTGTTATTAGAGAATTCAGTCATCTATTTTTGTAGTTTAAAGCCTGTAGTTTGTGCTTTCCAATATACAGCAAAACACAAACTACAAACGTACTAAGCCTTTATGGTATCCACTTAATATCCCGGAAGTTAGGCTTCCTCTTTTCAAGAAAAGCATCACGTCCTTCTTTCGCCTCGTCTGTCATGTACGTAAGGCGCGTAGCCTCGCCGGCAAACACCTGCTGGCCTACCATACCATCATCGGTAAGGTTAAAGGCAAACTTAAGCATTTTAATAGCCGTAGGCGATTTATCAAGTATTTCCTGTGCCCACTGGTAGGCAGTATCTTCAAGCTCATCGTGCGGTATCACAGCGTTAACCATACCCATTTCATACGCTTCCTGTGCGCTGTAGTTTCTGCCAAGGAAAAATATTTCGCGCGCGCGCTTTTGCCCCACCATTTTAGCGAGGTAAGCTGAACCGTATCCGCCATCAAAGCTGGTTACGTCTGCATCTGTTTGTTTAAATATAGCATGTTCTTTACTGGCCAGGGTAAGGTCGCATACTACGTGAAGGCTATGCCCCCCACCTACTGCCCAACCCGGAACCACAGCGATAACTACCTTTGGCATAAAGCGGATAAGGCGCTGAACCTCAAGTATATTAAGCCTGTGGTAACCGTCTTCGCCCACATAACCCTGGCGCCCGCGTGCCTTTTGGTCGCCACCGCTGCAAAACGCGTAAACACCGTCTTTGCTAGAAGGCCCCTCGGCAGAAAGTAGTACTACGCCTATTGAGGTGTCTTCCTGGGCGTCATAAAATGCATCATAAAGCTCGGAGGTGGTCTTTGGGCGGAACGCGTTGCGTACATCGGGCCTGTTAAAGGCTATACGCGCCACGCCATTGTATTTTTTATACGTTATATCTTCGTATTCTTTTACTGTTTGCCAGTTAATTTTGTCCATTTGGTTTGAAATTTACCCGTAAAATTAGTCAATTTTTATTTTTTACGCACAATAAAATAATATCATTATGGAAAGCCGCTGCTTATCAAAAAGTTATCTTAATGACACAATATTTTTAAAAAATTTGTTGTTAAAACACCTGACGTGATGATACAACAAATTATCCCGTTTAGCTATATTTGCGGTTCGACCCTTTTTCGAAAAACATGAAATTTTTAAGATATACACCCTATATATTAGCTGTTTTGCTTACATCTTGTAAGCAGGAAGGCAAAACGCTTGCAGAAAACCTTGATGATGATAAGCCCGATACGGTGCTGCATATAACGCCGCCGAAAATAAAATTTGGTAAACTGTCTCAGGCCTACAAAGATGACAAGCATTATGTAATACAACAGTATTATAATAAGATTTGGCCCAAAGATGAACTAAGTGGAGGGCTGCTAATAGCCAAAAACGGCGAAATACTGTTTGAAAAGTATGGCGGTTATGCTAACATAAGTAAAAAAACAGCCATTACAGCCGATACCCCGCTACACTTAGCCTCTGTAAGTAAGGTGCTTACCGCCGCGGTAGCGCTTAAGTTAATAGATTTAGGAAAGCTGGATATTAATGCCAAAGTGAGCAGCATACTGCCAGAATTTCCGTACGCGGATATATCAGTAAAGATGCTACTAAACCACCGCAGTGGCCTGCCTAACTATGCCTATTTTGCCGATGACAGGGCAATATGGGACCGCCATATGATGAACAATCAGGATGTGCTTAACCTTATGGCACAGTATAAGTTTCCGTTATATTTTAAGCCCGATAAAAAATTTGGCTACTGCAATACAAACTATGTAATGCTGGCACTTATTATAGAAAAGATAACCCACAAAAATTACCGTCAGGTAATGAAAGAAGTGGTATTTGATCCGATGGGCATGACACATACCTATGTATTTGATTACGAAAAAGATAAATCTACCGCAGGACTTTCGTACAAAGGTAATGGGGTGTTATACGGCTGGGATTTTCTGGACAATGTTTATGGCGACAAGAACATCTACTCTACCCCACGCGACATGCTGAAATTTGACTTGGCTACATACTCTAAGAAGTTCCTGAGCCCCAAGCTTTTAAAGCAGGTTTTTCAGGGTTACAGCTACGAACATAAGGGCGAACGCAATTATGGCCTGGGCATACGCATGCACGAATGGGAAACAGGCGAAAAGCTGTTTTACCATAACGGATGGTGGCACGGAAACACCACAAGTTACGTAACATTAAAGAATGACACGGTAACCATGATCGCACTGAGTAACCGTTTTTCTTACAAGCCTTACAAAATTTGGAAATTGTCTACGCAGTTTGGAAATTATCCTATAAAGCCTGATAAAGAGGATACTGCAGAATAACAAAACATCTTAATCAGCCTTCGGGCTGATTTTTTTAGCCAAATAGTCTACTGTTTTTGTAGAGTTTTATATTTTTGCGTACAGAATCACACGCACACACTTATGGAACATTATAATTATTTGGCATTTGCTATGCCTGCATTTTTCCTGTTTGTATTTTTAGAATACAAGGCAGCACAAAAGCAAAAGCGCCCGGAACTGTTTAAGTACGAAAGCTCTGTAAGCAATGTAACCATAGGCATAGCCGAACGGCTGCTAAACCTGTTTATATCGGGTACGTTTTACGGATTGTATTACTTTGTTTATGAGCACTATGCCTTATTTAACATCCCTAACGAATGGTACGTTTGGGTGGCGCTTATACTGGCTACTGATTTTGTATGGTACTGGTACCATAGGCTTGGGCATGAGGTAAATATATTTTGGGCAGCACACATAGTACACCATCAAAGTGAGGAGTTTAACTTTACCGCAGCAGCCCGCATAACCACGTTGCAAGCCATTGTACGTACCGCTTTTTGGTGCCTGTTGCCGCTGGCAGGGTTTCATCCGGCCATGGTAATTACCATGCTGCTCATCCACGGAGGATATTCGTTTTTTACCCATACCCAAATCATAGGACGCATTAAATGGCTTGAATACGTGTTTATTACACCTTCGTTACATGGCGTACACCATGCCAGCGACGAGAAATACCTCGATAAAAACTACGGCGATATTTTTGTTTTTTGGGATAAAATGTTTGGTACATTTCAGGCGGAAGAAGAGCATCCAAAATACGGTCTTACCCATCCGCTAAAGAGCTATTCTTTTTTATGGCAGCACTTTCATTACTACTTTGAAATCGCCGAAAGCTACAGGAGGGCTAATAGCTTAAAAAACAAACTGAAAGCCGTGTTTGGCAGTCCTGCTTATATGGATCAGGACATACGCCCTGAGCTTGAAAAACGCTTCCTGCAAGACGAACGCCACGAGCGTAAACCACTGAAATTTAAGGGTTATCTGGCATTCCAGATTGCAGTTGCGGTAGGTATGCTAACCTGGTTTACGTTATGTTTTAATAGTCTTCGCATTGAAGATAAGGTGTTTACAACATCGTTTATATTTGTAACGCTTATTAACTGCGGCGCATTGCTGGAGCAGCGTAAATGGATTTACTATTTGGAGTACGGAAGGTTGTTTATACTGGTTTCTTACCTTATGTATATCTTCGGGTATTTTGAATACAGTTTTATCCCATTGGTACTTTTTATGCTTACAGAAAAAACATTCTCAGTAGGGAAAAAATACAACGAGTACATTTTGCAAACCCAGTAAGAGATTTCGTATATAGTTCTTTGCACAAAAAAGATATTCCGCAATTGGTAGAAAAAATTGCGGATTTTTTTGTTTTTTAAATCACGTGGAAATTATTAAATGTTTGAAAATAAGAAATACTTTAATTGACACTGTGCATTTAATATTCCGCAGGCCATGTATAGTGATTTACAATTTACTGAAAAACTGCCTTCAGTACTGTGGATTATAAGTTGATGTAATTTTGCACTTTTCAATTCGGTAAATTTTTATCTAGGCACAAATGATTCTACCGCTGAATAAACACACAAAACATATTTCTTAAAATTATTATAAACAATATCGCGTAGCGTTATTTATATTAGTAATTTGCCAAAATAAAAACAACATAAAACCAATAAAGTATGGGACTATTTAACGCCCTTATGGGCAATGCCAGCGAGGTCAATCTTGAAAAACTTAACGAAGAATACAAGCCAATACTGGTAGATGGGGAATACATAGAAAAAGGATACAAGCTAATACGCGATATGTTTGTATTTACAAACAAGCGCCTTATACTGGTAGACAAGCAGGGCATTACAGGCAGCAAGGTAGACTTTGTAACCATACCCTACGGCAGCATTACCAAGTTTAGTAAAGAGAGTGCCGGCCTGCTTGATTTTGATGCCGAGCTAAAAATATGGGTGCGCGGTGAAGCCATGCCGGTAAAAAAACAGTTTGGCAAAGACAATAACATTAATGAGGTGTACCAGGTGCTTAGCCAGCATATACTTAAGTAACAAAAAGGGTTGTTTAAAAAATGTAAACAACCCTTTTTTATTAACCGTTAAACAGCTTATTTCTTTTAATGGGCTTACCCTGCCTTATTTGCCATGCGTGCCAAGCACTGGGTACATCATGTGTCCATTGCGGCAAAAATGCAATTATAAGATAAACATCTATGTGTGATATAATACCGAATACTACTGCAAGCACAAAGGGTATGCCGGCATAACCAAAACCCAGTACAGAGGTAAAAGCGGCAAACAGCGTTATGCCCCATAATTTACTGAGCAATGCATGTGTGCAGGTTTCCTTTCGGAATTTTATAAAGCTAAACACATACGTTAAACCTTCCATTATAAAAAGTGTAATGATAGCATAGCGGTTTTGTAAAATTATTTCGGGGTTAAGTAGCCAGCAACACCAGCCGGCACAAAGCCAAAACACCACGTCTATCTGGCTGTCCAGCCTTCGCATAAAGGTTGTAGAAACTCCCTGCTTTCGGGCAATTATACCATCAAAAATATCAGATAATATACCCAGCAGCAATAATACAGCGAGTAATACACGCAAGTGGCTACCGCATTTATAGGTTAAATAAATCATGAACGGCCCCAGCAATAGCCTGAAAAGTATAAGCAAGTAAGGTATTTTTTTCATTTGGTTTTAATTATCAAGCATTTGGTTTACTAAGATATTTAACATAAGTAAATGCTCGACTTAAATTTCATGCCAGTTATAAAGTATTACTACTGTTTACTCTTTATTAATGTAATATACGCGTCTTCATCTTTTTTCAGGTTAGTATACACTTCTATAACCCTTTCATCTGCATCTATCTTCATCACTGCGGTATTAGGGCTTACTGTACCCTCTGTTATGGCAGTAATTTTTAAAGTACTTGTATTTTTTACGGTAAGGTTAAATATTTTCTTCTCGTTAGTAACCTTGTAGTTCTTTATGAGTATGGCTCCATCCAGGTAGAGCGTTACAAGGTCTCCATCTTCTTTACCATTGTCCCAAAGCTCCAGCTTTACATTACCGCTCTTACTAAACACATTTAGGTTTTGAGATCGGGTAAGGCTGTTAACTTTAAGGCTATCAAGTATATTAACGGGATTAAACTTTTTCTTGTCAGCTTCATTAACCTTTTTAGACTTTTGAATTTTCTTATTTACCTTATTAACCAATTTATAAATCCTTGCCGAACCTACCAGTGTAAGGGTACCATCTATACACTTTTGATGGTTTTTAAAAAGGCCTTTAAAATTACCCTCCATAATACTGTTTTCGTTTACCAGTTTTACTTTACCGGTAAAGTTTACAAAACAAAACATATCATCGCTAATGGTAGACTTTGTGTAAATGATATCTTCTTCCTTAAAGCTAAACTCCTTTGTTTTGCTGTTATAGGTTCCTGATATGGCATTTTTGGTTTCATGCGGCCCGGAAAGATCCGTAACAGAGTAACCTTTTACAATTCCATTACTTTCTGAAAAAACCAATCTGTACGATATAACAGTCTTAATATCACCGTTTAACTTTACCGCACCCATGTATTCATATTTCTCCTGTGCATAAAAAGTTAACGAAATCATAAAAAAAAGAGCGGCAAGTTTGGTTTTCATAATGTAAAATTTATATTTTTGATACAAACATAAATCAATTTATATGAAATTAAAATTGTTATTTTCATTGATCGCCCTACTGTTTATTTCAGTATCGGCTACGTACGCATCATTTCCTGTACAAAGGACAACTACTAACAATGTAACTGTTGTTGAAGAATCTCACGAAGAGCTTTCTTCTCCTGCTGTTGCCGCTAGCGGCAAAAGCCAGCTGGTTGCACTATTACTTTGTTTCTTTGTAGGTGCACTTGGTATCCACCGTTTTTACCTTGGGTACACTTGGCAAGGTATCGTACAGCTGCTTACTCTTGGTGGTTGTGGCGTATGGGCACTTATTGATTTCATCAGGATCATTATTGGTGACCTACAACCTAAAAACGGAAGCTATTCATCTACACTTTAATTAAATTAAGGTGATAAAGAAGGTTGTTTATTACACACGCATTTGGGTAACCATACTTGCTCCGCTGGCACTAGTGCTGCTACCGGTTGATTTTTTTGACCGCGGCGAGAGCGTGTGCCTGTCTAAAACACTTGCAGGGCTGGAGTGCCCCGCTTGTGGCCTTACACGTGGCGTTATGCATTTTTTGCATTTCGACTTTGGTAAAGCGTGGGCGTTTAACAAGTTTACCTTTGTAGTAATACCGTTGCTGTTTCCCGTTTGGTTAAAAGCAGTGTATGAGGCAAAAGGAAAACCACTCCCTAGACTAATGAACAAACTTATGTAAGATATAGTGACCAACTTACCTGAAAATCCGGCTAATACACTTAGCCGGATTTTTTTTTATAAAAAAAATCCCAACCTTGTAACATTTTTGCTGCTCCTTACGTATAACTATAGAACAGATTAATTAACTCAGGAGTTTTATACATGAGACAGTTAAAAATTACAAAGCAGGTTACCAACAGGGAAACTGCTTCATTAGACAAATACCTCCAGGAGATTGGTAAAGTAGACCTGATTACAGCGGATGAGGAGGTAGAACTGGCACAGCGCATTAAAGCAGGTGACCAGCGCGCACTTGAAAAACTGACTAAAGCTAACCTACGTTTTGTGGTATCGGTTGCAAAACAATACCAAAACCAGGGTCTTACACTACCCGACCTTATTAATGAAGGTAACCTTGGCCTTATAAAAGCGGCACAGCGTTTTGATGAAACCCGTGGTTTTAAATTCATTTCTTATGCCGTATGGTGGATTCGCCAGTCTATACTACAAGCACTTGCCGAACAATCGCGTATTGTAAGGCTTCCGCTTAACAAGATTGGTTCTATTAACAAAATTAATAAAATGTATGCCCTTCTGGAGCAAAGTAATGAACGTGCCCCAAGCGCTGAGGAAATTGCCAAAGAGCTTGACATGACCGTTAACGATGTTAAAGAGAGCATGAAGAACAGTGGACGCCACCTGTCAATGGATGCTCCGCTTGTAGAGGGTGAAGATTCTAACCTATACGACGTACTTCGCTCAGGCGAATCACCAAACCCGGACAGGGAACTTATTCATGAATCGCTTCGTACTGAAATAGAGCGTGCACTGGAAACCCTTACCCCTCGTGAAGCCGACGTTGTAAGGCTGTATTTTGGCCTTGGCGATCAACACCCTATGACCCTTGAGGAAATAGGTGAAACCTTTGACCTTACCCGTGAGCGTGTACGCCAAATTAAGGAAAAGGCTATCAGGAGGTTAAAACATACCTCGCGCAGTAAAATACTAAAAACCTATTTGGGCTAATATTGCTTCAAACAGAAAAACCGCATTAGCGTTTTTATTTTAGGAATATAATTTGTATTTTGCAGCCCGAAAAGGCTTAAAACATATATTTTTTAAATATAAAAGTACCAACAGTTCAATAACTGTTCGTTTTTTGATTGATGATTGAACTCCGGCTGATTACCGGAGTTTTTTTATGCTCATTACTTACATCCCCAATTTAGCAACATTTGCATAAAACAAAACAGACCGGCATTTATAAATACCAGGATGTTTTGTGTTTATAATAAAATGTGTTTATAAAGCACTACAGCTTTAGGTTGCCGGCAAGCTCATTAAGCCCCACCTCAGACAGCTTGGCATTAAGCTTTGCCGTGCTACTGCGCGTAAGGGCATTTACATAATTCAGTTGGGCCGTACGCACCTCTAGCGTGGTAATGGTACCTATCCGATATTTTTCCATTGTAATATCCAGGTTTTGCTCGGCTATACGTACATTGCTGGCCTCTAGCT
>JAAXJD010000136.1:0-12884 GCA_012270005.1 Flavobacterium sp.
AGTCTGATAACGACGAGTCCCGGAACACTACAAAACTTACCCAAGTATATATATGGTTATTTTTCCCATTGTGTGGTAAATCTGGTTTTATTCCCAAACGGATTTTGTTTTACTTCAAACTCATTTCCTTTTTTACTGGTGATTATGGTTTGTAGGGCATCGGTACCGGGCAGGTATATCTTTCCGGAAGCTGACGCGCTGTCGTTTGTGGCAAATACCTTTAACGTTAGCTTGCTCCAGTCCATGTCTTTAGTGCTTTGAGCCAGTTTTATGTGTGGCAGCACTGTACCGTTTTTAACCAATACCAGTATAGGCAGGTCTCCTGCTTTAATTTTATGCCAACCGCCATTGTATACTTTTTTGGTTTGATAATCTATCCATTGTCCCGGTGGCAGGTATACATCGCGTTCTGTTACTTCTTCAAACAGCGGTGCTACAAGCAGGTCTGACCCGAAAAGATATTCGTTATCTACCAGCCAAGACCCAGGGTCGTTAGGGAACTCTACAAACAAGGCACGCATCATAGGCAGGCCACGCTCGCTACAGTCTTTTGCCTGGGCGTAAATGTATGGCATAAGCTCATACCGCATATTGTCGGCATTGCGGTACATTTCCAGGAAGTCGCTGCTGTAAAACCAAGGCTCTTTAGGTGGTTCGCCGTGGCTGCGCACGTGGCTGGTAAGCATACCAAATGGTGTCCACCTGCGGTAAAGGTTTTCCGGTGATTTAGTTACAAAACCTCCTACATCATGGCTCCAGAAGCTAAAGCCTGAAAGGCCTAATGAAAGCCCACCCCTTAATGTAGCACTCATGGCACCGTTTGTAGTAGCGGCATCGCCCCCCCAGTGTAGCGGGTAGCGCTGGCTACCGGCCCAGGTACTGCGCGCCCATATAAGCGTATAGCCTTTTTCGCGCTGGGTAACCTCGGCTACAGCCTTATTGTAGCGCAGCGGAAACAGGTTGTGCTCATAAAAGCCGGTGCGGCCATTGCTATAAATTCCATCTACGGGTGCCGCTTCGCCAAAGTCTACTTTAAACACCGCTACCCCCTGGTCAAACAGGTGCTTAAGTTTACCCTGGTACCATGTTACGGTGGCCGGGTTGGTAAAATCAAGCACGGCGTCTTCATAAGGCAGGTTACCCTTACGGTCTTTTACCGCCAGGTTGTTGTCTACAATTTCTTTAAACAAGGTATTCTTTGGCGTAAAGTAAGGAAGCGGCAATAAGCACACGTAAAAGCCGTCTTATTTAAGATCTGTCATCAGCTTGTTTGGGTCTTCAAAACGCTTGCAAGCAAACTCATAGTTGTTCCGCCAGTCAATATCAAACCAGCCGGTATCAAAGTGAATTACATCACTTGGTATCTTGTATTTACGAAGATTTTTAGCCACCTCGCGGCCTTCTTTTTCAGAAAAATAGGTAATACGGCTCATCCATAAACCAAACGACCATAGTGGTGGCATGGCTGCCTTACCGGTAAGGTCTGTATACTCATCCAGTATATCTTTTGGCTCGCCAATAAACAGGAACAGGTCGGCTTCGTCGTCGCCTATCATCATTTTATTGGTATTGGCATCGTATTTACCAAAGTCTACCGTAATAGGCGATGAGGTATGCATAAACACCCCGTAACCACGGCTGCTCATGTAAAACCGAATAGGCTTATACATGGTTTCGTTTTGTACACCGTTTGCATCATCTGTAAACAGTACTACTTTTTGCCCACGCTTGTTAAAGCTGGTAAACGACTCCCCGCAACCAAAAATCTTTTCGTCGGGCTCCAGGCTAAATACAGGGGCCATGCTACGCGAATAGTCGCTGTTGCGGCGCACGTAACTAAATGGTAAAATAGGGGTGTAGGTGTTTTGTACGTCGCTGTTGTGCAGGGTACTGGTAAGTAGCTTGCCTGCTGCATCGTATATTTTTACATGCCATGGGTTGGCTACGATTTCCACCGATCCGTACTTGCTGGTATACTTATGCCCTGTTGCGGTTTTGCTGTATTTCCAAAGTTCAGGGTGGTTAGGCGCGGTACCGTTTACCAGCATAAGCGATTCTTGTAGCTGGTGGTACTGAGGCCCAGAAGCCATTTTTATCCTTACCGTGCGGTCTGATACAAATTGCACGGTAAATGGCAGTACCGGAGCAGCTTCATATTCAGTAGTAGGAAACTCGTTTGCAGCAATCGGAGCCGGTTTTACAAGCATATTATCAAACGCCTGGCGGGTTTGGTAATTGTAACGCTGGTACTTTACGGCTCCTGTTCCGGTAGCCGGGTCAAATGAGGCAAGCTCATCGGCAAAGTAAAACGTGTTTAGATAGTCTTCAAAATCTTTACTTACATCTACAGGCGCATTAAGCAGGTTAGCGTTCTGTATCTGCGCATGGGCTACGCCCAGGCCTCCTAAAAAGAGCGCCAGTGCGGCCGATAGTACAGTCAACTTTCTTTTTTTCATTGGGTTACTTATAGTTTGGTTACTTGTGGGAAATTTTCTGTATTATTTTGTGGTTATATTAACCGTTGCGTCCTTTAGCCCAGCTGCACTTGCTGTTAATTGCAGGGTGCCTGGCTTTTTGCCCGCCTGCAATATTACAAGGCATTTGCCCATCCATGCGGTATGCTTAGTGGCTTTGTAGCTTTCGTGGCTTACCGGATCTCCGCTGCAAACCCCTACAATTTTCCCGTCGCCTTTCAGGCTAAAGTTAATAAGGTTGTTTGCCGTAGGGTTAAAGTTTCCGTTGGCATCGGTTACGTCTACGGTAATGTAGCTCAGGTCAGTACCGTCTGCGTTTATGGTTTGGCGATCTGCAGTGGCTTTTAAGGCTGCTGCTGCACCGGCAGTTTTTATTTCTTTTTCCAGCACCACTTTTCCTGCTTTGCGGCTAACGGCTTTTAGCGTTCCGGGCTCGTATTTTACCCTCCACATTACGTGTAGGTCATCACCTTGTTTACTGCGCTTGCCTACTGATTTTCTGTTTACAAAAAGTTCTACTTCGTCGGCATTATTATAGTAGGCCCATACGTCTACAGTTTGCCCGGGTTTCCAGTTCCAGTGTGGTAAAATGTGCAGTACATCTTTAGTAGTCCATTCACTTTGGTACATATAGTACACATCTTTAGGGAAGCCGGCAAGATCTACGATGCCGAAGTACGAACTTATGGAAGGCCACAGATAGGGTGTAGGTTCTCCTAAATAATCAAACCCGGTCCAGATGAACATACCCGACAGGTAGTCATACTTTTTCATTACTTTCCAGGTAGCCTCATGGGTAGAGCCCCATGGTGCCTGTACCTGGTCGTAGGCCGAACAGGTGTTACCCGGGTTACCTTCGAGTAAAGGAATGTCCCATCGTTTAGGCCATATTTTTATAGTGTCTGATTTGGCGTCATATACACCACGCGTTTCCAGTGCTGAGGTAGTTTCTGTAGCAATAAAAGGTGTTTTAGGAAAGTTTACCTGATGCTTAGGCCAGGTTTGGTGAGCGTAATTGTACCCTATAATATCTAGCGCGCCCGATGCTGCCAGGTTATTAGGCTTATCGGCCGTATTGGTAAATTGGATGCTTACTTTAGTAGCGTCTACCGCTACAGGCGGATTCATAGCGGCTGTAACCGGCCTGGTTTTATCCAGGTTCTTTACTATGGCGGCGAGTTCGCGCCCTGTTTCGGCACCTTTTTCATTCCATTGTTCCGGAATTTCATTACCTATGCTCCATATAAACACCGATGGGTGGTTACGGTCGCGCAGTATTTGGTCTTCCAGGTCTTTTTTGTGCCATTTATCCCAGTAGTTACTGTAATCGTATGGTGTTTTGGCCTGTGCCCACATATCAAAGGCTTCGTCCATAACAATAAGCCCCATTTTATCGCAAAGATCTAAGAGCTCCGGCGCCGGTGGGTTGTGGCTGGTACGTATACCGTTTACACCCATTTCCTGCATTATTTGCAGTTCGCGCTCCATAGCCCTGGTATTAAAAGCCGACCCCAGTGGCCCCAAATCATGGTGCAGGCACACACCCTTTATTTTTAACGGTTTACCGTTAAGGATAAAACCTTTGTTGAGGTCAAATTTAAAATCCCGGATACCGAAAGTAGTTTCATACGCATCGGCAACGGTGCCGTCTATACTTATTTCTGTAACTGCACGGTACAGTTCCGGCTTTTCGGTTTCCCAAAGTACAGGGTTGTTAACATCGGCTTGTTGTTTTACTAACTGCTGGCCGTTAGCGCTAATTTTTTGTTCGGCTGTAACCGATGTAATTTCCGAATCTCCCTTGTATATGGTAGTAGTTATTGTAGCCGTTTTTTCGGTTTTATCTTCGTTTTTAACGGTAGTTTCCAGTGCTACAGTAGCTTTTTGTGCAGATACTTGTGGCGTGGTTATGTAGGTGCCATATTCGGCTACGTGTACTTTATTAGTAGTGGTAAGCCATACATTTCTGTAAATGCCCGAACCAGAATACCAACGCGAGTTGGGCTGTTTGGCATTATCTGCCTTTACAATAATTTCGTTTTTCTGGCCTTCGCCAAATTTTAGGTAGGGAGTGAGGTTATAGGTAAAACCTATATAGCCGTTAGGCCTGTTACCCAAATAATGCCCGTTTATCCAAACGCTGCTATTACGGTATACGCCGTCAAATGTAACAGAGGTAACCTTTGTGCTGTCTGCGGCAGGTATGCTGAATGTTTTCTTGTACCAGCCAAGGCCGCCATTTAGTGCGCCGCCGCCTATTCCCGCAGGGCTGTGCTCGTTGAAGTTGCCTTCTATGCTCCAGTCGTGCGGAAGGTTAAGGGTGCGCCATTGGGTAGCATTTCCTATGGTGTCATGGTCTTTAAGGCTGTCATTCAGGTGAAACTGCCAGTTGTCGTTAAAGTTTACCTTTCTTGATGCAAGCAGGCTGTTATCATGGCCTTTGCAGGCCATAAGGCTAAAAATGCCTGCAAGTGCAGCAGTTTTAAGCAGTTTAGTTGTAGTTAGTGCAGTCATGAGGATATGGGTATAAAAAGCCGGTAAGTGAAAGGCACTTACCGGCCTGGTTTATTACAAATTATGGTGCCGGCTTGTAGTGGAACATAATTTGGCACTTACCTTCTCCTGTACGGCTTTGGTCGCGTATTACGGCAAGGCGAAGTGAATTTTCTGTTACTTCAAGCACATGTACAGATACCCAGTTACTGCAGTCAGGGTAGTAATCACCACCGCGCAGCATCTCGGTACCGCCGTTAAAGATAAGCTTATCATTAGGCATATCAAATGTAAACGTACCTGTTTTTGTAGTTTGCGTATTGTCTGCAACTGCGGTTTGTGTAACGCTTACATTGTAGTTTCCGTTAAGGTTAAACGTCATGCTTCCCCAATCTTTGTTTACCATACACCAGCTTGCACTGGCGTAGTCAGGGAACCAGTTCCAGTTATCTCCGGTAGCGGCAGGGTAATCCAGGCCACACCAGCCCATAGGGCTGTCCATATCCAGCACCCATTTTTTACCTGCGGTACCGTTTGTAAGGTAGTTCCACTTAGGGTCGGCAAAGTAATCTGCGTTGTTAGAGTTAATGGTAACGCTTACCGGCTCTGCCGCTACAGCGCCACCACGCGTGTAGGCTGTAAAGTATACTTTATACGTACCTGCAAACGGAAACGTAACGGTATTGGTCTGCTGGTTAGAGTGGCCCAGTTCATCGCCGTTTGAGTTTACATAACTCCAGTACGGAATAATATCATCCGTAAGGTTTGTCATGGTAACCTTATTAGGGTTAGACGGATCCTGTGTTACAGCGATATCTATATCGGCCGCTTTTAGCGTTATAGCCGGAAGATTTTCCCTATTTTCCACAGGCTCACATGAGAATACCATTGTAAGTGCCGCAAGGGCTACAAACGTTTTTAAGATATAGTGTTTCATGATCGTTGTTATTTAAAATTCTTGTTTTATTACCAACCCGGGTTTTGGGTGATGCTACCATTAGAAATCAGCACTTGCGATTGTGGCAGCGCAAACCAGCCCTGAGTTTCGGGCCTGAATGTTACGGCAAACTCGCCACCAAGGCTTGTAGCATTAACAGCTGCTGCCGTTACATCCATACCCTGCCTTATCAGGTCGAACCAGCGGTCGCCTTCAAGGGCAAGCTCCAGCCTGCGCTCGTTTAAGATGTTAGCAAGGGTAGCCGGTACACTATGCGAGTTGTCTGTAACGCCATAGGCACGGTTACGCACCCTGTCCAGGCAAGCCTGTGCAAATGATGCGTTGCTGTCCAGGTTAAGCTCTGCAGCCATAAGCAGCACATCAGAAAAACGCATAAGGTAAATGTCCTCCGTGTTATCTATCTGGAAGTCTCCGCTGCCTTGTTCGCCTGTTACACGTGCGCCTTTTTTCCAGCCGTAACCGGTGTACTGGCGCTGCCCGTTAGCTTCGGCATCATAGCCCAGTGCTTCGCCGGCGTAGTCTATAATGGTAGCATCCCTGCGTACATCGCCAGCGCCATACGCGTTATAAAGAGATGCAGTAACGGTGCCGCCACCCCATCCTTGTCCGTAAACACCGTAGTTACCACCACGGGTAGAAATGTTTACCTTAAAGCGGTTACCATCGTGCAGGTTCCAGTTAGCATTACCCGAACCGTTGTAACGTATAGCAAATACAGCTTCTGTATTTCCTTCGCCGGCATAGGTAGCCGACTCTGATGCTGATGAAGCCAGCCACAGGCTTGAGAAGTTGCTTACTAAGTTGTGGCCGCTGTTGTTTACCACATCATTTATGTAAGTAATAGCTTCTGATTTAGATACTACACCTGCAAGGTCTGCCTTGTTGTAATAGTCTGTGTAGAAAAGGAATGCTTTGGCAAGGAACGCCTCTGCAGCCCACTTAGTTACACGGCCGTAGTTATCGTTACCCGGTGTAGAGTAATTTTGGTTACCCAGATTATCGGCCGCAAACTTAAAGTCTTCGGCGATAAGCTTGTAGGTAACCTCTGCACTGGCGCGAGGTGTTTCAAACTCGCTGCTGCTAAGGGTGTGGTCTAGAGGTACTATGTCGCCAAATACCCTTGCCAGGCGGAAGTGGTAAAACGCCCTAAGGAATTTTGCTTCAGCCTCATACTGTGTTTTAAGTGCCGTATCGGTACCCCAGTCTATGTTATCCAGATTTTGCAGGAGTACATTTGCCCTGTATATACCTATATAGTCGTTTTCCCAAATAGGGTTGTTCATTTCCTTATCTGAAATAAACTGAAAACGGTCGCGCTCCACGTCTACGTTACTGGCGGCAGTACCGAAACCTCCGTAGCAGTTGTCAGACGCTATTTCGGTATTCATAAGCCAGCCGCCGTAACCTTCGCGCTGCAGGATATCGTATGCTGCTACCAGCCCCTTAAGCGCGTCTGAAGGTGTTTTGTAAAAGTTCTCCTCTACCTGCTGGGTATAGGGAGTTTTAGTTATAAAATCATCGCTACATGAGCCCAGCACCAGTAATGACGATATTCCGAATACTTTTATAATATTTTTCATTTCACGCATTTTTTAGAAATTAACACTTAAACCTAGCATATAGGTTCTTGGCTGAGGATAAAAACCTACGTCTATACCTTTTGCCCAAGACTGGTTAGCATTACCAAATCCTACTTCAGGATCTAGGCCCGGATATTTAGTAAAGGTGAACAGGTTGTTAGCCGATGCATATATTCTGCACTGAGAGAATACGCTGTTTACAGCCTTAGAAAGTTTAGCCACATCGCAGCCCAGGGTTATGGTTTTAATCCTGTAGAAGCTACCGTTTTTAATGTACAGGTCGCTAAACTTAGTCCAGTTACCGTTAGCATCAGTACCATAGGTTACACGCGGCATGGTGTTAGAGCTGCCTTCGGTTGTCCAGCGGTCAAAAACGTCTGTAGTATAGTTGTAGTATGGCCTGGAGTAATCGCGTGTACCATAAGCAATTTGATTACCGGCAACACCATAAGTGTACACAGAAAGGTCAAACGCTTTGTAGTTTAACTGGAAGTTTACACCGTAGTAGTAATCAGGGTTAGGGTCGCCGATTTTTGTTTTATCGTCAGACGAAATTTTGCCATCGCCGTTAAGGTCCACAAATTTTACGTCGCCCGGTTGTGCATTTGGCTGAATCAGGTTACCGTCTTTTGCATACGCATCAATTTCGGCCTGGTTCTGGAAAATACCATCGGTTTTAAGTCCGTAGAAGAAGCCTATTGGCTGTCCTTCCTGTACGCGGTTAATTTCGTCTATACCTTGGAACAGCAGGTTGCTGTCTCCATAAATAATTCCGTTTTGGGTAGCAACTTTAGTTACCTCGTTTTTGTTTTTAGAAATGTTAGCGTTTACCGTAACCCTCCAGTCTTCGCCCAGTTTAGCATTGTAGCTTACTGCGGCCTCAAAACCTTTGTTTGTTACATTACCACCGTTAATGTATGGGGCCTGTGCGCCAGAGTATTTAGGTATACTTGCCTGTACAAGCCAGTCTTTAGTAGTTTTGTTATAATAGTCGAATGTAAATGTAAAGTTATTAAATAGTGTAGCGTCTAAACCAAGATCCAGCTGTTCTGATGTTTCCCATTTAAGGTCTGGGTTGCTAAGTGCAAGAGGGCTGGCACCTACGTAGTTTGCCTTGCTGTCATCGGTACCAAACTGGTAGTACATATCGGCAGAAGATACTGTAGACATATATGCAAACCTGCGTCCGAACTGGTCGTTACCGTTTTGTCCCCAGCTACCACGTATTTTTAGTGTTTTAAGTACTTTACTGTCTTTAGGGAAGAAAGACTCCTGGTCTACATTCCATCCGGCAGAGAATGAAGGGAATACCGCCCATTTGTTGTTAGCGCCAAATTCTGACGAACCATCGCGGCGTACTGTGGCGGTAAACAGGTATTTGTTTCCAAAATCGTATAGTAACCTACCGAAGTATGAAGCTATGGCATAGTCATAACGTCCGCCGGAAACACTATTTTGTTTAGGATCTGAAACGTTATCAAGGTATGCATGGGCAAAGTCATTAAACGTTAGGTCTTTACCGGTAGCTCCAGAATATCTTGATATGCGTTCGCGGGCAGATATACCTGCAAGTACATCAAAGTTGTGGTTGCCAAAGCTTTTCTTGTACTCTGCCGTGTTTTCCCAAATGTAAGAGAAGTTGTTGTTAGCACTTTGTGTAACTGAATTTACCTGAGCATAACTTACAGATGAAAGGTTATAAGTAGGGGTAAAGGCACGGTAGTTATCTGTATAAAGGTCTACACCTAATGAGGTTTTCAGGGTAAGGCCACTAACAGGCATAACTTCGGCAAATACATTACCTACAAAACGGTTTGCCAGTGTTTCTCTAAAGTTAGTGTAGTACATTAAACCCAGCGGGTTAGTAATATCTGCACTAATGTCTGACGAGCCATAGGTACCGTCTGCATTGTATACAGCGTAGTTTGGCGGTGCATTAAGGAATCCTCTTACTGAGTTGTAGTAAATACCCTGGTCTGCAATACCTTTACTTTTTGTATTGGCATACGAGAAGTTTTCACCTACCCTAAAGCGGTCTTTAATAACATTAAATGTGGTGTTTGTAGTAAAGGTAACACGGTCGTACTGTGATTGTCCGGTTTGGCTTCCTATAAGTCCGTCTTGTCCGTAGTAAGAAATACCTGAACTATACGTAGCCTTATCATTACCACCTGTTATAAGAAGCGAGTGGTTTTGCTTCATGGCCCCATCGTTAAACAGCTGATCCTGCCAGTTAGTGTTAGGCATTACTGCAATCTGTGCCGGTGTATACAGCGGTGCGTAACCAGAGTTTACACGCGCTTCGTTCATAATGGTAGCGTACTGGTTAGCAGTAAGCATATCCAGCCTTTTGTAGCTTTGCTGCCAACCGGTGTAGCTGTTAAACGCTACATTTATTTTTCCTTCGGTACCTTTTTTAGTGGTTACAAGGATAACACCGTTTGCTGCGCGTGCACCGTAAATAGCTGCGGCAGAGGCATCTTTTAGAACGTCTATTCTTTCAATGCTCGATGGATCCAGGTAGCCAATTCCGTTATCTACCACCACGCCGTCTACCACATAAAGCGGGTTAGCGTTACCTACAGTACCTGCACCACGTATGTTAACAACCATACCTGCTCCGGGCTGACCCGAAGACTGTGTAATGTTAACACCGCTGGTTTGCCCTTGTATGGCACTTGTAGCGTCTATAGAGTTTGTTTGTTGCAGGTCTTTACCGCTTACTACCGTTGTGGCCGCTGTACTTACCTTGCGTTTTTGTGTACCGTAACCTACTACTACTACCTCTTCAATTTCGGTAGCGGTAGATTTTAGTGACACTTTTAAAGAAGTTTGCCCGTTTACAGCTATCTCTTGCGATGCATAGCCTACGTAGCTAAAAACAAGCACAGCATTAGCTTGTGTGCTGATTACAAAATTACCGTCCATGTCGGCGCTTACACCGTTAGTGGTGCCTTTTTCCACAACGTTTACCCCGGGCAGGCTCATGCCGTCATCGGCAGAGGTAACCGTTCCTGAAACTTTAATTTGCTGCGCAAATACCGTATACGAGAACATCGTAAGGAAAAACGACAGGCAAAGTGTAAACGCCCGCGGCGGAATACAAAATTTACTGTTCATGATAAATGAGAGTTTGGTTATAGGTACTTGAGTTAAGGGTTTGAGGTCCTAATAAGCATTGGCAATAATCTGTTCAAACAGTTCCTGCTTTCCACTTACAGGTGTAGGTTCTCCATTCTGACGGGCAATAGCGTTAAGGTTTTCTAAAGTGAGCTCTCCTTTTTCAAACTGTTTTCCGTTACCACCGTCAAATGACGCATAGCGCTCTGTGCGCAGTTTCGTATAATTTGTGTTTGTAAGTATGTGTTCTGCAGTAATAAGTCCGCGGGCAAATACGTCCATGCCGCTTATGTGGGCTATAAACTTATCTTCCACATCTATAGAGTTACGGCGTACTTTAGCATCAAAGTTTACACCACCGCCCTGTAGACCTCCAGACTGAAGGAATACCAGCATGGCTTGTGTAACCTCATAAATATCTATAGGGAACTGGTCTGTATCCCAGCCGTTTTGGTAGTCGCCACGGTTAGCATCTATGCTGCCCAGCATTCCGGCATTAGCTGCCACCTGAAGCTCGTGCTCAAACGTATGGCTGGCAAGGGTAGCATGGTTTACCTCTATGTTTAGTTTAAAGTCGTCTTTTAGCCCGTACTGGTTAAGGAAGCCTACACAGGTGGCGGCATCAAAATCGTACTGGTGCTTCATGGGCTCCATTGGTTTTGGCTCAATGAAGAAAGTACCTTTAAAACCTTCCTTGCGTGCGTAATCACGGCACATGGCAAGGAACATGGCCAGGTGCTCCTGCTCGCGCTTCATATCTGTGTTAAGCAGGCTCATGTAGCCTTCGCGGCCACCCCAAAATACGTACCCATCGCCGTTTAGTGCTATCGTTGCATCTATGGCTATTTTGGCCTGAGCACCGGCATACGCCACCACATCAAAGTTAGGGTTAGTGCTTGCACCGTTCATATAGCGTGGGTTGCTAAACAGGTTGCTGGTACCCCAAAGCAGTTTTATACCGGTTTCTTTTTGTTTTTCCTTTGCGTATGCTACCATAGCCTGTATGCGGTCTTCAAACTCGGCAAGCGTAGGTGCTTCGTCTACCAGGTCTACATCGTGGAAACAGTAGTACGGTATACCCAGTTTTTCCATAAACTCAAAACCGGCATCCATTTTATCTTTAGCGCGAGCCACGGCGTTATCTTTAGCATTCCACACGTGGGTTTCGGTACCCGGCCCAAAGGGGTCGTTTCCGGTGTTGCACAGTGTATGCCAGTAAGCCATAGCGAACTTAAAATGTTCCTTTAACGTTTTTCCCGCCACAACGCGGTTTTCATCATACCATTTAAAAGCTAAGGGGTTGTCGCTCTCGCGGCCTTCAAACTGTATTTTGTCTACAGTTTTAAAGTAGGCTTGTTTTGTTGTACTCATAAGTGTGTTATAGGGAATTAATGTGGAGTTTCCACGTATTGTAAATTTCTGCGTACTGCGCTGCCAGGGCAGGAGTAGGGCTTATGGTTTCCAGGTGCTCCAGGTTTTTAAACGCATCGTTAAGGGTGGGGTAGTAGCCGAATCCGTAAGCGGCTCCGCGCGCGGCACCCTCTGCGCCACTGGTGTTGTATAATTGTAAGGTGGTTTGTGTTGTGTTTACAAATATTTCCCTGAAAACCGGGCTTAAGAACAGGTTAGCCCACCCGGCCTTTACTACAGTGCCACCGGCGTTTATGTTTTTCATGATATCAAAACCGTAATTCATGGCAAATACAATACCCTCGCAGGCGGCTCTTACCATTTCTGCCGATGTATGGATATTAAAATTGAGGTTTTGTATGCCGCTAAATGCAGGCTTGATACTAAAAATACGATCTACGCCATTACCAAACGGGTAAAAACGAAGCCCTTTAGCACCCGGTTCGGCTTTTGCTGCTTCGGCATTAAGGTTCTCATACGATATAAGGCTGCCTGCTCCTGTGCTTAATGTTTTCCTGAGCCATTGGTACAGTATGCCGCTGCCGTTTATACACAGCAGTACGCCGTTACTTTTATCTGAAGGCGTATTGTTTACGTGCAAAAAAGTGTTAACCCTGTTTTCTGCATCGCAGGCATTGGCCTCGGTTACAGCATAAATCACCGCCGATGTACCCGCGGTAGTGGCTATTTCGCCCGGGTTTAATACACCTAGCGAAAGCGCATTATTTGGCTGGTCGCCTGCGCGGTAATTTATTTGTACATTTTCATTAAGTCCCAACTCCAGTGCCACGTCAGTTGCTATGGTTGCCTGGATACCGAACGTAGGTACTATTTCTGGTAGTACCGTGT